>JAKSBI010000449.1 GCA_022361215.1 Hyphomicrobiales bacterium
ACACGGGCGGGAGCTTCTGCGACGGCGCCGCGCTCAGGGCGGCGATCCGGGCCCGCACCGATCTCCCCATCCGCTATGTCCTCAACACCCACGTCCATCCCGATCATGTCTTCGGCAACGCGGCCTTCCTGCCCGACAAGCCGACGTTCATCGGGCATGCGCGCCTGACGCCCGCGCTCGGCGAGCGGGGCGCCCATTACCTGAGAGCCAACCGCGAGAACATGGGCGCAGAGGCCCTGGCCGGGACCGCCATCGTGCCGCCGGGCCGGACCGTGGCCGACCGGCTGGAGATCGACCTTGGCGGGCGCCGGCTGGTGATCCAGGCCCATCGCCCCGCCCACACCGATAACGATCTTACGGTTCTCGACATCGAGACGGGCACGCTCTGGACCGGCGACCTGGTGTTTCAGGGCCACCTGCCGGTTCTCGACGGCAGCCTGCGCGGCTGGCTCGCGGTCATGGAGGAGCTGAAGGCGATCCCGGCGAAGCGCGCCGTGCCGGGCCACGGGCCGCCGTCGGCGCCCTGGCCCGCCGCGCTCGCGCCCCAGGAGCGCTACCTGCGCCGGCTCGCCGAGGATCTGCGCGCGCGTATCGCCAAGGGCGAGGACATGACGACCGCGGTAGAGCAGGCCGGCCAGTCGGAGAGAGCGAACTGGACGCTGTTCGACCAGTTCAACACCCGCAACGCCACGGCCGGCTTTGCCGAGCTGGAATGGGAATAGATCGAAAACAAGGACCGAAAACCAAGACCTATGACCGGGTTTCGGCCCGGCGCCCGGATCGCGTATGCTGTGCGCTCCGGGACCATTTCGCAATGACGGCAGGGAGCGGATCGCGACATGCGCCCACTCGGATCTTGGACCTTCGACGCCGGATTGCGGCCGGTGCGACATGCGCTTGCGGCGGCGGCACTCGTCGTCCTCTGGGCCGGGCCGGCGCCCGCGGCGGAGGAGGACGTCTGGACCGACCTGAAGGGCGACATCTTCGGCGACCGCCGGATCGAGGACGGCGCGGCACGCCTGACCCTCGAGGCCCCCAAACGCGCCCACGACGCGGCGCTGGTGCCGATCAGGATCCGGACCGCGCAGCCGAAGGGCCCGGGCGACGCCATCACGGCCGTCACCCTGGTCATCGACAAGAACCCGGCGCCGGTCGCCGCCGTCTTCGAGCTGGGGCCGGAGAGCGGCATCGCCGCGCTCTCGACCCGGGTCCGGGTCGACTCCTACACCCACGTCCGCGCCATCGCCGAGACCAGGGACGGCCGGCTGCTGATGGTCAGCCGCTTCGTCAAGGCCTCGGGCGGCTGCTCGGCGCCCGCCGGCAAAGACCCGAAGGCGGCGCTGGCGCATATGGGCCGCATGAAGCTGCGCCAGTTCACGCCGAAGCCCCGCGCGGACGGGCGCCGCGAAGCCCAGCTCATGATCCGCCACCCGAACCATTCCGGCTTGCAGATGGACCTGCTCTCCGGCGGCTACGTCCCGGCGCATTTCGTGCGCAAGATCGACATCCATCAGGGCGACAAGCTGCTGCTCTCGGTGGAGGGCGCCATCTCGCTGAGCGAGGACCCGACGGTGCGCTTCGACTACCGGCCACAGGGCCAGGCGAAGCTGCGCGCCCGGGTCGAGGACACGGACGAGAACGTCTTCTCCGGGTCCTGGCCGGTGCAGAGGGCCAAGCGGGAAGGCAGCTAGCCCCCGTGGCGGCCGCCCGGACCGCAGACCGCAGGACGCTCGATGGACCTCTCCCCGCTTCAGAAACTCGTCGGCGAGCTGCTGGCGATCGTTGCCGGGCTCACCAGCTACGAGGTGCCGAGCAGGCTGCCCACCGTCGAGCTGATGCCGGGCCCGGCCCTGCAGCAGCGCTTCTGCAAGCGTCCCTGCCCGATCTACGCCGCCTACCAGCCGGGCGGCAGCATCGTGCTGGACGCCAAGCTCGACCCCGCCGGCGACGTCCAGGCCCGCAGCATCCTGCTGCACGAGCTGGTGCACTACGTGCAGTGGATCCATCACGGGCACGGGCCGAAGAGCTGCACCGAGTGGCGCGAGCGCGAGGACGAGGCCTATCTGGTGCAGTTCCGCTGGCTGGCGACCCAGCCGCCGACCATGGGCGGCCTGGTCGGACGCCGCCCGCCGCTGCCCGCCGTGCTCTGCGGAGGGCAGAACCAGCCGAAGGCCTCCGGGGCGGGATAGCGTCTGGTTCTTGTCGTCATTGCCCGCAAAGCGCAGCGGTGTCCGGGATTTCAGAAATAGGGGCCTGACCCCTGGAGTGCCCCCCTGTCGTCCAACACCCCCGAGCAAGGCCCGAGGACACGGCGCTTCCCGACCGGAAACCAAGGCCGCACCTGTCATTCAAATCGACCCGCCCCAAAATCCCGAACACTTGTCACCTATCTCCCCGGGCTGAACATCAAGCCGGGTGATGACGTCGGAGAGGGATGGGACCGACCGACGCAAAGAAAATCTCGCCCCGCAGCCGGCACCTCAAAAACAGCGGATCTCGGCTTCGGCCTGGGCGCGCTTCAGGGTGGCGACCGCCGCGCGCATGGCGGGTGCGGTGCGGAAGAGGGTGCTCTTCTCGCCGCCGACCTGACGCAGGCGCATGACCGTCTCGGCCTCCACATATTTGTCGTGGGGCAGGATCGAGGCGATGACGTCGATGCTGCACGAGCAGCGCTCCAGCGCCTCGCGGGTCTGGCCGTTGGAGGCCATGCAGCCGAACACATAGTCGGCGATGGCCACCGTCGGATAGGCATTGCGCTCGGCGGCGAGCCCTGAGCCCGACGCGACCAGAGCGGCGATCCAGACTGCGGCGAACGTTCTCATTCGGCACTCCCGCGCGCGCTTGGACGCCCTGAGGGCCGGTCCAACACCGACGTCGTTGCCCGGCTCGACCGGGCAACCCAGTATCCTCCGAAACAGCTTCGAGGCACAGGGGGCACCACCTCGTGACGGCAACGGACCCTGGCGGATGACGACGCCCCTCCCAAACATCGTGGCATTGCCTCACTCCGGCATCTTCACCGAGAACTCGATGGCCGCGTACCAGGCCGCCAGGTTGGCGATGTCCTTGTCGGCCAGTCCCTTGGCGATAATCGACATCTGGGCGTGGCGGCGCTCGCCCGAGCGGAAGGCCTTGAGCTGCTTGATCAGGTAGAGCTCGCTCTCGCCGGCAATGTTCGGCACCGTCGGGTTGCGGCCGACGCCGTCGAGACCGTGGCAGGGCTGACAGACCGTCGCCTGCTGCCGGCCGGCCTTGGCATCGGCGGCGAGCGCCGGACCGGCCGTCAGGCCGAGCGCCAGAGCCACCGCGGCGGACCGGCACAGACCGCCGGCGGGGCCGCGGCGCCGCGGGAGCGACGCCGAGCCTCGGCGGCAGCGATCAATTCCCATACGAGATGCGGTAGATCGCCCCGGCATAGTCGTCGGAGACCAGCAGCGAGCCGTCCGGGAGCTGCGCCACGTCGACGGGCCGCCCGAGATACTCGTTGGTCTCCGCGTTCAGCCAGCCCTCGGCGAAGGGCACGGTCTCGCCGGCGGAGCCGTCTTCCTCGAGGGGGGTGAACATGACCCGCGCGCCCACCGGCGTGGTGCGGTTCCAGGAGCCGTGCTGGGCCGAGAAAATGCCGCCGCGATATGTCTCCGGGAACATCTTGCCCGTGTAGAAGGTCATGCCGAGGTCGGCGGCGTGGGCCACCATCGCGACCTCCGGCCCCACGGCGTCGGCCGGCGGCTCGGAGTCCTTGTACTCGTTGGTGCGCGTGTCGCCGCCGCCGAACCAGGGGAAGCCGAAATGCTGGCCCGCCGCGGTGGCGCGGTTCAGCTCGCCGGGCGGGATGTCGTCGCCCATGCCATCGACCTGGTTGTCGGTGAACCAGAGCTCGCCATTGGCCGGGTTGAAGTCCATGCCGACGGAGTTGCGCACGCCGCGGGCGAAGACCTCTCGGTTCTTGCCGTCCCGGTCGACGCGGATGATGCCGCCGATGCCGGTCTCGTCATAGAGCGCCATCTTCTCCTTAGGCGAGACGTTGAAAGGCTGGCCGAGCGAGATGTAGAGCTTGTTGTCCGGCCCGATGCGGCAGACCCGCGCCGTGTGGTTGTAGGACACCTCGCTCTCCGGAATGAGCTTGCCCTTGTCCACGACCAGGAAGGCCGCCACGTCCGGCCCCTCGTAGAAGAACTCGGCCGCGGGGAAGACCAGCACCCGGTTCTGCTCGGCGATGAACAGGAAGCCGTCCTTCGAGAAGCAGACGCCGTTCGGCAGCGTGAAGTCGATGGACGGCGCGAACACCTTGACCTCCTCGCCGATCCGATCCTTGTCCCGGTCGGTGACGGCCCAGACCTTGGTCTTGCGGGTGCCGACGAAGACCATGCCGGTGGTGGGGCCCACGGCCATATGCCGGGCGTCCGGCACGATGGCGTAGAGATCGATCTTGAAGCCCGGCGGCATCTTGATGCGCTGCAGGGTCTTCTTGAGGTTCTCCGCCTTCTTACCGCCCTGCTCGACGGTCTCCAGCTCGAGCGCCGTCCCCGTCGTCTTGAACTGCTGCAGCTTCTTCAGATTGTCGGCCAACGCACCGCCGGTCGCCGCGCACGCGACGAGAACGGCAGAGGCCGCGACGCCCAACATCTTCTTCATGGAAATACTCCTCCCTAGAACTTCTGGGCAATGCACACGATGCCCTCATTATTATCTTACACAAGCTTTGCGCCGGATCGACTGGCTCTAGGGAGGAGAAGATTTCACATGGTCGCGAGAATGACGACGGGGCCACGGAGCCCCGCCGTCGCGGTCATCGCGGGAGGGAGACGCAGGCGCGGAAGGGAACGAGGAGCGGTGGGGGACGCACCTCACGGCTGCGAGCCTCATCCGACACTCGCCTGAGAGTTCGGATGCGACGGCGCGACGGCGGGGGCGGCCGGCCCGCCTCGGGCGGCCGCATGGGGTCAGACGGGTCTCACCGGTGTCCGTGCATCGGCAACGCGACCGTCCGGGTGGGCGGCAGGGCCGACCCGGCGGCGATCACATGCTCGACGCCCAGATCGTCCCGGCCACGGCGTGCTTCCTGTGCGGGGAACTGGACCGAAGCAAGCCTGAGAGGGCGGCGAGGAACGTCGTGTTCGACCGGCCTCGCCTGCTCCGACCTGTTCAGCGCCGCGGTGAACGGCAACAGCTTGGCGAGCGGCAGATCCGAGACCAGCGCATAGACCAGGCCGTGGCGCCGCCAGACGATGCTGGTGAGCCCGCCGATGCGATGCACCGAGACCTCGGCATGGGCGGCCGCCTCGAAGCTCGCTTCGGGCGTCTTCAGGCCGCGCCCGGACATGACGTAAAGGGCAGCCAGATGGCCGTCCTTCTCGTAGGTCAGCGCGCCCAGGCGGCGATCGAGCAGCCAGCAGAGCCGGCTGCCGAGGAGGCCGAAACCCGCGATCTCCTCCTTGATGGCCGGAAGCTGGAAGGCGATCTTGCCCTCGAACCACTCCGTGTTGGCGCGGGCGCTGCCGCTGGCGACATCCAGCTCGCGCTTGCTCAGCCGGTAGGTGATGAAGTCGTTCACGGCCTCGTGCACGACCCGCTCCGGGTCGCTGGCGGGCCACCAGGACCTCGACAGGCTGACTGCCACCAACAGGATCACCGAGGCGGCGATGGCCAGCTGACGCCACGACGTGCCGGACCACTTCGCGCTCGGGGCCGTGGCCGCGACGCGTGCGTCCTCCTCGTCGAGGGTCTCCTGAACGGATGCCCAGAGCCCGGGCGGCGCCGCATCGGCGGCAACCGAACGGCGAAGCATGTTCGTCATCTCTTCGATTTCCTGCAGCCGCTTGCGGCAGTCCGCGCAGTCCTCCAGATGGCCGGCGACGAGATCGGCTTCCGCTTGCGTGCACGCGCCGTCGGCATAGGCGCCCAGCAGCGGCTTCGTTCGGTCGCAGCTCATTGCAGCGTCGTCCGTCCGGAGCGCGCGGCCCGAAAGTCGGCCTCGAGCACGTTCGTCTTCGACGCCCCGTTCGTATGAGGCGCCAGGCTCACGCGCAGCTCCTCGCGCGCGCGGTGCAGCCGGGAGCGCACCGTGCTCACCGGCAGATCCAGGTTCTCCGCCGCCTCGGCATAGGACAGCTCCTCGATCAGCACCAGCAGCACCACCATGCGCAGCTCCTGCGGCAGCCGGTCGAGGGCGGCCTGGATGTCGGAGCGCAAGTCCGAGGCCTGCGCCTGGCGCTCTGGATCGTCCCAGACGCTGTCCGAGGGCAAGGTCGTGACGACGCTGTCCACCGGCACCATCTGCGCCAGTCGGGCCTGGCGCGCGCGGTCGATGCAGATATTGGTGAGGATGCGGAAGACCCAGGCCTTGAAGTTGGTCCCGGACTGGAAGTCGGCAAAGGCGCGGTAGGCACGCAGGCAGCACTCCTGGACGATGTCCTCGGCCGCGGCCCGGTCCCGACTCATGCGCAAAGCGGTTCTGTACATGGCGTCCAAATGGGGTTTCACCAACGACTCGAATGCTCTCCGGTGGCTCGAACTCCCGCTCACGTCGCCTACCTTCTGAAGCCGTCGCTCTTGCTCACCTTGCGACCCGACCCTCGGGCGGACCGGCGTCTCCAATGCTACCCCCTAGAACGGGATGGATGGCGAATCGTTCGAAAAACGCTGCGAGGCCCGCCCCTTCTGTCTGCGCTGCAGCCCGCGGGCTGCCATTATAATTTAGACTGCGGGCCACGGGCGCCCCGCTCACGGATGAACACATCTGCGAGAGCGCGGCGGGACGTCTCGCTCGCAGCCGCCCCTACGGTCCTGTCCGCCGCTCCCGCGCCAGACCGCGCAGCCTTTCGTCAACCATGTTTCGAGCGCCACTCCAGCCCATATTGAACATTGTTCATATACAACCTACATAGTGAGCGTTGTTCAATAAGGACGGGACGGCGCGCTTCGCCATGACGCTCTACGCTCTCAAACCCCGCTTCCAGGCCCTGTTGCGCCCGGTCGCCGCCGATCTCGCGCGCCGGGGCGTGACGGCCAATCAGGTGACGCTGGCGGCGGCCTTCGGCTCCGTCGCGTTCGGCGGCATCGTCGCCGTCAATGCGGACACACACTGGCTGTTCCTGCTGCTCCCGGCCTGGTTTCTGGCGCGCATGGCGCTCAACGCCATCGACGGCATGCTGGCGCGGGA
>JAKSBI010000627.1 GCA_022361215.1 Hyphomicrobiales bacterium
AGGAAGGAGGCGATGGTGGCGCCGGCGCCCGGCAGCACGCCGATGAAGAAGCCGAGGATCGAGGACCGGCCGATGGTGGGCACGATGGTCTTCACCTCCTCCTGGCTCAGCTTCAGCGAGCCCACATGGCCGCCGGCCGCCGACTTGGCCTGGTCCGAGATCTTCTCGCGCTTGAGCACGGTCATCATGGCCTCCGAGAGCGCGAAGGTGGCCATGGCCAGGAGCAGGAAGCTGATGCCGTCGAGCAGGTCGACCGAGCCGAAGGTGTAGCGCGGGATGTCGGACGAGGTGTCCTGGCCGATGGTGGCGAGGCCGAGGCCGACGCAGGTCATCAGCATGGCCTTGAGGAACTGGCCGCGCCCGGCGAAGGCCGAGACGGCGGTGAGGCCGAGCACCATCAGCGCGAAATACTCCGCCGACTGGAAGCTGAGCGACACGGTGGCCAGCGCCGGCGCCGCTACCAGCAGAAAGATGGCCGCGATGGTGCCGCCCGAGAAGGAGGCATAGGCCGCGATGGCCAGCGCCTTGCCGGCCTGGCCCTGGCGGGCCAGCGGGTAGCCGTCGAAGGACGTGGCGACCGTGCCGGCGACGCCCGGCGCGTTGATCAGGATCGACGAGGTCGAGCCGCCGAAGATGGCGCCGTAATAGACGCCGGCCATCAGGATCATGCCCGAGGCCGGGTCGAAGCCGTAGGTGATCGGGATCATCAGGGCAATGGCCGAGATGGGCCCGAGCCCCGGCAGCATGCCGATAAAGGTGCCGGCGAAGCAGCCGACGAACACCATGAGCAGATTGACGGGCTGCAGGACCGTCGTGATTCCGCCGAGAATGCCTTCGATCATCGTCCCGTAATCCCGATCATCTCCAGGAAGGGATCCCGGATGGTGATGTCCAGAAGGCCGGCGAGAATGAACTCGAAGCCGGCCGCGACGGGCAGGGATGCCACCAGCAGCACCCACCAGCGGCGCTCGCCGAGCACCATGTAGCCGGCGGCGAGGAACACCGTGGTGGAGAGCAGGAAGCCCACCGTCTTGATGGTCAGCCCGTAGCCGATCATCAGCAGGCAGAGCAGCCCGGGCCGCACCCAGTCGAAGGTCTTCCACTGGGCCAGACCCTCGTCGCTTGGAGACGGCAGCACCAGAATCAGGAACGAGAGCAGGATGGCCGCGCCGCCGATATAGCGCGGGAAGGTCTGGGCCGTGATCCATTCCTCCTCGGAGCCCGGATAGAGCTCGATGTCGTAGGACGCGATGAAGTAAGCGACCGAGAGCGCCAGAAGCAGCAGCGCCGAGACGCGATTGCTGGTGACCATGTTGTTTCCCTCCCCTTGTGCGCGTGGCCGTCAGTCGTCGCCGCCGGCCGCGCCGTAGCCGGCGACCGAGGCGTCGAAGGACGCATAGTCCTGGTAGCCTAGCAGCTCGTAGAGCTCCTGCCTTGTCTGCATGGCGGGGATCAGGTCGCTCTGGGTGCCGGCCGCATGGATCCGGCGCAGGCCGTCGCCCGCGGCCTTCATGGCCAGCCGCAGCGTCGTCACCGGATAGATCACCATGTTGTAGCCGAGGCTTTCGAGCGCGTCGGTGTCGAGCAGCGGGCTCTTGCCGAACTCCGTCAGGTTGGCGAGCAGCGGCACGTCGACGGCCTTCCGGACGGCGTCGAACTCCTGTTCGTTCTCCAGCGCCTCCGGAAAGATCACGTCGGCGCCGGCGTCCACATAGGCTTTGGCCCGGTCGATGGCTTGGTCCAGGCCCTCGATGGCGCGGGCGTCGGTGCGCGCGATGATCACGAAGTTCGCATCGGTGCGAGCATCCGCCGCGGCCTTCAGGCGTTGTGCCATCTCCTGGGGCGGCACCACGGTCTTGTTCTCCAGATGCCCGCAGCGCTTCGGGTTGACCTGGTCCTCGATGTGGCAACCCGCGAGCCCGGCCTGCTCCAGGGCCTGGACGGTCCTGGCGGCGTTCAGCGGCACGCCGAAGCCGGTGTCGGCGTCGATCACGCTGGGCAGCGCCGTGACGCGGGCGATCTGGTGGCCGCGCCCGGCCACCTCGCTCAGCGTGGTCAGGCCGATGTCGGGCAGGCCGAGATCGGCCGACAGCGCCGCGCCGGAGATGTAGACGCCCTCGAAGCCGATGCGCTCGACCTCCTTGGCTACCAGCGGCGAGAAGGCGCCCGGAAACCGCAGCAGCCTGCCGGAGGCGAGGCCGTCGCGCAGGGCGCGGCGCTTGGTATGGGTGTCGGTGGTTGCGAACATTTCAGAAGATCCCCTGCGATTGGTTCTGCCGGAGATCGGCCTCCGGGACCGCCACATTGAGCCCGCCGAGCGCGCCCGGCGCAAGGCCCGCCACGCTTTGCGCGGCCTCCAGGAAGCGGCTCTGCTCGGCCTCCGGCACGATGCCCTCGGCCAGGGTGCGGAACTTGTCGATGTATTGCGCGCGCGCGAAGGGCCTGGCGCCGAGGGGATGGGCATCGGCGACGGCCTGCTCCTCGATAATCGAGCCGCCGTCGTCGAGGGTGACTTCCAGGCGCCCGCCGAAGGCCTTCTCGTCCGGATCGGCGCTGTGATAGCGGCGGGTCCAGTCCGGGTCCTCCAGCGTGCGGATCCTGTGCCAGAGCCGGACCGTGTCGGGGCGCGTGGCGCGCTCGCGCGCGTAGGAGCGCTCGTGATGCCATTGGCCGTCCTGCAGGGCCACGGCGAGGATGTAGAGGATGGAGTGGTCGAGCGTCTCGCGGCTGGCGTTCGGGTCGCTTTTCTGCGGGTCGTTGGCGCCGGTGCCGATAACGTGGTGGGTGTGGTGGCTGGTGTGCAGCGCCACGTCCTGCACCCGGTCCCAGTCGCCGCCGGTGCGCTCCTCGATGAGGCGGCCGACGCGGAAGGCGAGATCGATCAGGGCCTGGGCCTGATACTCCGCCGAGTGGGCCTTGGTGTAGGTCTCCAGGATGGCGCGCTTGGGCTCGCCGGGCCCGGGCAAGGGCACCTGGTAGACCGCCTCGGGGCCGCTCAGCATTCGGGCGATCACGCTGTCCTCGCCTTCGTAGATGGGGGAGGGCGCGTCCTCGCCGCGCATGGCGCGGTCGACGGCCTCGATGGCGAGCTTGCCGGCATGGGCGGGGGCGAAAGCCTTCCAGCTCGAGATCTCGCCCTTGCGCGACTGCCGGGTGGCGGTGGTCACATGCAGGGCGTGCTGGATGGCCTGGTAGATGGTGTCCGCGTCGAGCCCGAGACAGGCGCCGATGCCGGCGGCGGCGGAGGGGCCCAGATGCGCCACATGGTCGATCTTATGCGCGTGCAGGCAGATGCCCTTGACCAGGCTCACCTGCACCTCGTAGGCGGCGGCGAGGCCGCGCAGGAGGTCGGCGCCGCCGCGCCCGCACTGCTGGGCGACGGCCAGCACCGGCGGGATGTTGTCGCCCGGATGAGAGTAGTCGGCGGCCAGGAAGGTGTCGTGGAAATCGAGCTCGCGCACGGCCGTGCCGTTGGCCCAGGCGGCCCATTCCGCGCTGACCCGCGTCTCGCCGGCAACGCCCATGACGGTGGCGCCGCCGGGCCGAGGGTGGGCGAGCGCCTGTGCCCGCGCCGTGGTGGGCGCCCGGCGGTTGAGGGCGGCCGCGGCCGTGGCCGCATTGTCGATGATGCGGCTCGCGATCATGTCCTGAACCTCGCCCTCGACGGGCACCGGGTCGGCGGCGAGGCGGGCGAGCCTGTGGGCGAGCTGGGCGTCGCGCGGCAGGCGCGCGGCCTCGGGCGCGACCCGAACGGCGTGGAGTTGCATGGCTGGGTCTCCGCCGGCTTCGGCCGGATGGGGTTCGGTCCGAGACGGCCCCGCCGGGCGGGCGGGGCGGAGCGCCCCGCCGTGGTCATCGGCGGCGAACGGGCCCGGGACCGAGTCGGTCCCAGGCGGCGGTCGAGATCAGCGGACGGTCTTGATGCCGAGCTTCTGGAACAGCGCCTTCATGGCCTTTTCCTGCTCTTCCAGGAAGGCCACGAACTCGGCGCGCGAGCGATAGATGTTCACCCAGCCGTTGCGCTTGCGCACGGTCTCCCAGGCGTCGGTCTTCTGCACGTCGCCGAGCATCTTGGCATAGGCGTCGGCGAGCTTGGGATCGAGGCCGGGGGCGCCGAAGAAGCCGCGCCAGTTCACGAACTCGACGCCGTGGCCGCAGGGCGGAATGCCTTCGACCGCCTCCTTCGAGGTGATGCAGAGCACGCGCACCTGGCCGGCGCGGGCCTGCTCCAGCGCCTCGCCGAGGCCGGTGGAGAGCAGCTTGGTCTCGCCCGAGAGGAGGCCGGCCATGGCCTTGCCGCCGGCGTCGTAGGAGATGTAGCGCACCTTGGACGGGTCCGCGCCATAGGCCTGGAAGGTCAGCGACGCCACCAGATGGTCCATACCGCCCTTCACCGAGCCGCCGGCCACCTTCACCTTGCGGTTGTCCTCCTGGAAGGCTTTGGCGACGTCCGCGAAGCTCTTATAGGGCGAGTCGGCGGGCACGACGAAGGCGCCGAAGTCGCCGATGGTGCCGGCGATGGGCGTCAGGTCGCGGAAGGACTGCGGGAAACGGCCGCGCAGGCTGCGCAGCACGATCGGGGTCGAGTTGACCATCAGCGTGCCGGCCTGGCGGTCCTTGGTCTCGATGATGTGGGCGATGGCCTTGCCGCCGCCGCCGCCCGACAGGTTCTCGTAGGACGCGCCCTTGACCATGCCGGACTTGGTCAGCGCCTCGCCGGTGCCGCGGGCGGTGCCGTCCCAGCCGCCGCCGGCGCCGCCGGGGATCAGAAAGTGAAGCTTCTCGACGTCGCCGGCCGTGGCGCCCGTGGGGGCGAAGGCGGCAAGGGCGAGCGCCGCCGCCGCCAGACCCAGGCCGCGACGCGTGAAGTGTGCGAGATCTCGCATGTCAGTTCTCCTTGGCAAAATGTCCTCCGGCCGCGGCTCGGACCTCCGACTTCGAGCGGTGCGCGTGCGCTTTCTCGGAGCGCGTGCACAGGCGTTCCGCCGTTTTGGGTATGAGAGGCCCCGCGGCGCGGCTCGTTCGAGCTTAGGCGGCGAACCTATCACGGAGCTGTCAGCGTCCGCCGAGGGCCTGGTTCCAGCGCTTCAGCAGCCGGCGGCGCTTGACCTGGTCGAGATAGACCAGGAGGCCGGGGCCGACGCGGATGGGGCGCAGGCGCGAGCCCAGCCTGGTGCGCAGCGCGCCGGCCGTGTGCGGCCCGGTGACGCGCGGGTGCAGCGCGTTCATGCGCAGATCCGTGGCGATGATCTGCTGGCCCCTCTCCGACAGCAGGAACTGCAGGAACACCGCGCCCATCTCGGGCGAGCGCGCGGCCTTCGGGATCAGCGCCAGCCTGGAGAAGACCACCGTGTAGTCCTCGGGCAGCAGGATGCCGAGGGCCTTGTCGCGCGCCGCCCGCTCGGCCGCATAGGAGCCCAGCGGGTTGTAGCCCAGGACGAACTTGCCGCGGGCCACACGGTCGATGATGGCGGCGGAGTTCGAATAGAGCTTCACGCCGTTGTCGCCGAAGAGGCGCACGAGCTGCCAGAAATCCGGATAGTGCTCGGCGTCGCGCGCCAGCACCAGCAGGCCGAAGCCGCTGCGCTCGGGATCGTAGGTGGCGATGCGCCCGAAAAGCTTGGGGTCGCGCCGCTCCAAGAGCGCGATCAGGTCCGCCCGGGTGCGCGGCGGACCGCTCTCGGCGAAGGACGGCTTGTGGTAGACCAGCACCGTCGGCTCGAAGGTGATGCCGTAGACCTCGTCGCGCCAGGAGGCCCAGCTCGGCAGCACAGTGGCCTCCGGCAGCCGGCGCTGCAGGGCATAGCCGTCATTGGCGAGCTTCATCTGCAGGTCCATGGCGGAGCTGATGGCGATGTCGGCCGTGGCCTTGCCCGCCCGGGTCTCCCGCAGGATGCGGTCGTAGAGATCGACCGATTGCAGGTCGTGATAGACGACGCGCGTGGCCGGGTGCCGGCTTTGAAAGGCGGCGATCAGCGGGCGGGCGTTGTCCACGTCGAGGGAGCTGTAGACCACCAGCACCGACGCCTCCTCCGGCCCCACGCCGGCGGCCGGCGAGACTGGGAACTCGTGGCGCTCGGCGGCCGCGGAGCCGGCCAGGCACAGCAGAAACATCGCAATGGCGGCGGTACGGAACATGGGCCTATAATGCGGGGCTGCCCGTCTCACAACAAGCCGCCATGCAAGGCGGAAAGGGCGGGGCTACTGGGAGGAAGGGACGTGCGCGTCCTGATCGCCGAGGACAAGCAGAGCCTGGCCGGCGCCATGGTCCAGGCGTTCCGCCGCAAGGGCTACGCGGTCGACACCTTCGCCGACGGCGAGGAGGTGGAGGCTGCGCTCTGCGGCGTGCACTACGACGTCCTCATCCTCGATCTCGGCCTGCCCCGGCTCGACGGGCTGGAGATCCTGCGCGGGCTGCGCCATCGCGGCAGCCGGACGGCGGTGCTGATCCTGACCGCGCGCGACGCCCTGGAGGACCGCATCAAGGGGCTGGACCTCGGGGCCGACGACTACATGACCAAGCCGTTCGAGCTGGCGGAGCTGGAGGCGCGCGTGCGCGCGCTGATCCGGCGCCAGACCGACCAGAGAGCCGCGATCCGCAAGATCGGGGGCTTGAGCTTCGACACGGTGAACCGGACCGCCGATATCGACGGCAGGCCGGTGCGGCTGCCGCCGCGCGAGCTGTCGCTGCTGGAGGCGCTGATCAGCCGCACCGGACATGTGGTGCCCAAGGAGCGGCTGGCGGAGAGCCTGACCGACTTCGACGACGACCTGAGCCCCAGCGCGGTCGAGCTCTATGTCAGCCGGCTGCGCAAGCGCGTCGACCCGGCCGGCCTGCGCATCCGCACCATCCGCGGCCTCGGCTACATTCTCGAGGCGCCGACATGAGGGGCGACGCCTCGCTCAAGCGCAGGCTGATCGTCTGGCTGCTGGGCCCGCTGGCGCTGTTGAGCGCGGCCATGCTGGCCGAGGTCTATTTCTCCGCGCGCCGCGCCGCGGACGACGTCTACGACCGCGTTCTGAAGGGCTCGGCGCTGGCCATCGCGGAGCGCGTGGTGGTGGGCGAAGACGGCGGGCTCGAGGTCGATGTGCCCTATGTGGCGCTGGAGATGCTGACCTCGGCGGCCCAGGATCGGGTGTTCTACCGCGTCGACGGGCCAGGCGGCCGTTTCATCACCGGCTACAGCGACCTGCCGAGCCTGCCCGACGGCCGAACGCTGACCGCGGGCCAGTCCGACGTTTTCGATTCCAGGTTCCGCGGTGCCGCCATCCGCGTGGTGGCGCAGGCCGGCGTGGCGGCGGCCAGCCGGTCGTCCATGAGCTTCACCGTCCTGGTGGCCGAGACGACCCAGGCGCGCGAGGCGCTGGCCCGCGAGATGCTGCTGGGCTCGGCCGGGCGCCTGGCGGCGATCATCGCGCTGGCCGCGGTCATCGTCTGGTTCGGCGTCCGGCGAGGCCTGCGGCCGCTGGCACGGCTGGAGACGGCGCTGCACCGGCGCAGCTCGTCGGATCTGCGGCCCGTCCGGCATCAGGTGCCGAGCGAGGTCCGCCATCTGGTGACTGCCATCAACCAGCTCATGGCGCGCCTCGAGGAGGCGATCGACGCGCTGGGCCGCTTCACGGGCAATGCCGGGCATCAGATCCGCACGCCGCTGGCGGCGATCAAGGCGCAGGTGCAGCTCGCGCTCGGCGAGACCGACCCGGCGGCCAAGGATGCGGCGCTGCGCGGCGCCGAGACGGCGGCGCGGGAGACCGAACGGCTGGTCGACCAGCTCCTGCTGCTGGCGCGCGTGGACGCCAAGGCCGGGGCCGTGGGCGGCCATGGCGCGGTCGACCTGAACGCCATGGCGCAGAAGACCACCCGCGCGCTGGTGCCGGACGCGCTCAAGAAGGGCATCGATCTCGGTTTCGAGTCCGAGGGCGGCGAGGTCCTGGTCGACGGGGACGGCGCGCTCTTGTCCGAGGCGCTGAAGAACCTGATCGAGAACGCCACGGGCTATTGCCCGGAAGGCAGCACGGTGACGGTGCGGGTCGGCAACGGCCATGGCAGGGCCGTGCTCGAGGTCGAGGACAACGGCCCGGGCATTCCCGATCCCCAGCGGGACAAGGCGCTGGAGCGATTCGTCCGGCTGACGGCCGCGAACGACCAGGGCACCGGCCTCGGCCTCGCCATCGTCCACGAGATCGCCAAGCAGCACGGCGCCGGCGTCGCCCTGGAGGACGGGCCGTCGGACAAGGGGTTGCGGGTGCGCCTCGCCTTTCCCGAAAACCGACGGGCGTAAGGCAAATATCAACCATTTTCGTTAAGGCTTGTGCTTTTGGGGAATTGCCCCCATCTCTAACGTCTGCTTGTGTTGCAAGACGTCCTTGGCAACGGTCCGCAGGCATGCGCTGCGGGGGCAAGCAACCGACGATAAACGTGTTGTGAATGCTGGGCCAACAATGGACCGATTGACAGCAACGGATTGTCGCTCCAGACTTCTATATTCGGGACACAGCGTCTCAGTTTTTTTGGCGTTGCACGCGATGCATGCGAGATCGGACGCCGGACATGAGTTCTGACGCGCAAGGTGCCAATGTGCTCGACGCGCCGGATGGTGTCGCACCCACCGACATCACGAACCCGAAGTATTTCCATAAGGTCGTGGACTGCCAGTGGGCCTGCCCGACCCATACGCCCGTCCCGGAATATATCCGCCTGATCGCCCAGCGCCGCTACACGGAAGCCTTCCTGCTGAATTGGGAGTCGAACGTCTTCCCGGGCAT
>JAKSBI010000425.1 GCA_022361215.1 Hyphomicrobiales bacterium
ACGGTGCTGATCGCCGACACCTCGGTCTACGACGTGCCGACGTCGCAGGAGCTGGCGGACATCGCCGTGGAGGCGGCGCAGGTGGCGCGGCGCATCGGCTACGAGCCGCGGGTGGCGCTGCTGGCCTACTCCAATTTCGGCCAGCCCCGCGGCCAGCACTCCGAGCGCGTGCGCGATGCCGTGAAGATCCTCGACACGCGCGGGGCCGATTTCGAGTATGACGGCGAGATGGCCGCCGACATCGCGCTCGACCGCGAGGCCATGGCGAACTATCCCTTCTGCCGCCTGTCGGACGCCGCCAACGTGCTGGTGATGCCGGCGTTCCACAGCGCCAGCATCTCCACCAAGATGCTGCAGGTGCTGGGCGGCGGCAACGTCATCGGCCCGCTGCTGGTCGGCCTCTCGAAGCCCGTTCAGATCGCGCCGCTGGGTGCCACCGACACCGCGCTCGTCAACATGGCGGCGCTCGCGGCCTACAACATCAGCGGCTAGCCGCCTCGCGCCTCGGCATCATTCCGGCGCAGGCCCCCTGGTGTCCGGGATTTGAGCGAAGCGTGGGGCCAATGGTCGTCATTGCCGGCCTCGGTGTGCAAACCGGGCTGGTCATTAGCGTAGAATTATTCTAATCTGATGATAATCCATGCGCGCCCCGAAAGCGCGTCCAAAGCTCCTGCTTCCATGAGGCTGATATGTTCATTCAGACAGAAGCCACTCCGAATCCCGCGACCCTGAAGTTCATCCCCGGCCGGACCGTGCTCGGCACCGGCACGCGCGACTACCGCGACAGGGACGCGGCCACCCAGTCGCCGCTCGCCCAGCGGCTGTTCGATATCGACGGCGTCGACGGCGTCTTCTTCGGCTCGGATTTCATCTCGGTCACCAAGGGCGAGGGCGAGTGGCAGCATCTCAAGCCCGCCGTTCTCGGCGCCATCATGGAGCATTTCCTGTCGGGCGCGCAGATCGTCGACGGCGACGTCGAGGACGGCTCGGGCGAGTCCGAGGGCGAGTTCTTCGCGCCCGAGCACGAGGAGATCGTGAACACCATCAAGGAGCTGCTGGAGACGCGGGTGCGGCCCGCGGTGGCGCAGGACGGCGGCGACATCACCTTCCAGGGCTTCAAGGAAGGCATCGTCTATCTGCACATGCGCGGCGCCTGCGCGGGCTGCCCGAGCTCGACGGCGACGCTCCGGCACGGCATCGAGAACCTGCTGCGCCACTTCATCCCGGAAGTCGAGGAAGTCCGCCCCGTCGCCTGACCTCCGCTGGGCGGAGGCGGGCACGCGCGCGCAGCCATGTCCGATCGCATCGATAGAGCCGCGCTCGACCAGATCCTGCTCGAGGCGCGCAGCCACAATGCCTGGCAGGACCGCGACGTGCCGGACGGCCTGCTGCGCGAGCTGGTCGACATCATGAAGATGGGGCCGACCAGCGCCAACTGCTGCCCGACGCGCATCCTGTTCGTGAAGTCCGCGGCGGCCAAGGAGCGGCTGAAGCCGCATCTCTCGGCGGGCAATGTCGAGAAGACCATGACCGCTCCGGTCTGCGCCATTCTCGCCGACGATTATCGCTTCTACGAGCACCTGCCGCGGCTCTTTCCCCACGACGACGCCAGAAGCTGGTTCGAGGGCGACGACGCCAAGATCGCGGACACCGCCTTTCGCAACGGCACGCTGCAGGGCGCCTACTTCATCATCGCGGCGCGTGCCCTCGGCCTCGACACTGGCGCCATGTCCGGCTTCGATCAGGCGGGCGTCGACCGGGAGTTCTTCCCCGAGGGCCATATCCGGTCGCACTTCCTCTGCAATCTCGGCTACGGCGACCCGGCCGGCCTGTTTCCCCGGCTGCCGCGCTTCGCGTTCGGCGACATCGCCGAGATCCTTTGAACGCGGGATGG
>JAKSBI010000157.1 GCA_022361215.1 Hyphomicrobiales bacterium
GTACGGACCGCTACTTCGCCGACTGCGCGGTGGCGGCCGCGCCGCCGATCAGGTCGGCGAGGTGGCGTTGGCGCCCGGTGTCGATCCAGACGGTGGCGGTCATGCCGGCCCGGAGCTGGGGCTCGCCCGAGCGTCTCAGCAGGCGCAGCTTCACCGGCAGCCGCTGCACCACCTTCACCCAGTTCCCGGAGGCGTTCTGCGGGGGCAGGATGGCGAACTCGGCGCCGGTGGCCGGGCTGATGCTCTCGACCATGGCCTCCCAGGTCACGCTCGGATAGATGTCGAGCACGACCGTCGCCGTCTGGCCGGGCTGCACATTGGTCAGGTCGGTTTCCTTGAAGTTGGCTTCGACCCAGGGCCGCGTGTCCGCGATAAGGGCGAAGACCGGCGTGCCCGCCTGCACCTGCTCGCCGGGCTGCAGCGTCACGTTGACCGCCACGCCGCCCATGGGCGCCTTCACCTTGGTGCGCTTCAGATCGAGAAGGGCCTTGTCGTATTTCGCCTTCTTGGCGCGCACCAGCGGGTGCAGGTCCACGGGCCGGTGGGGCTTGCCACCGAGGCCCGCCAGAGCGCGGTCGACCTGCCGGCGCACCATCTTCACGCGGTCGCCGGCGGCGTTGGCGTCGTTCTGGATCTCGTCGAGCTTGCTGGTCGAGACTACGCCGCGCTTGGCCAGCCGGCTGTGACGGTCGGCGCGCTGCTCGTAATAGTCGGCGCGGCTCTCGGCTTCCGCGAGCGTGCTGCGCGCTTCCTGCAGGGTGGCGCGCAGGGTCTCCACCTCCTGGCGCGCCGCATCCAGCTCCGCCTCCGCCTGGTCGAGGGCGATCTCGAAGGGCTCCGAATCGATCTGCAGCAGCACGTCCCCGGCCTCGACCGCGCTGTGGTCGCTCACATGCAGGCTCTTCACCGTGCCCGTCACCTCGGTCGCGATCTTGACGATGTCCGACTTGACGTAGGCGTTCTCCGTGCTCGCATAGCGCCCGCCCTGGAGCCACCACGCCAGGCCGCCGATCGTCGCCACTGCCGGGATCACAAGCAGCAGGGCCACCCTAAGGAGCGTTCGCAACACGTCTCTCCAACTCTTCCGTCGCGGCCGCGGCGCCCGCATCGTCCACCGTGTCGCTGGCCATCTCCAGCAGCCGCTCCTTCACCCGGCCCATCAGCTCGGTCAGCATCTCGCGCTCCGCCGGCGACAGGTCCGCCAGCGCGTCCTCCACCGTGGCGACCGAAATCGGCTCGATGCGGTCGTTCACGCGCACCGCCTCGGCCGTGAGATAGAGCCGGTTGACGCGCCGGTCGCCGGCGTCGGGCCGGCGCTCGACCCAGCCATTGGCCTCCAGCCGGTCGATCAGGCGGCCGGCACTGGCCTTCTCGATCTCCAGCATCTCCGCCAGTTCCGACTGGCTGGCCCCGGGGCGCCGGTGCAGGCGCCTGAGCACCGACCATTGCGAGCGCGTCAGGCCGAGCTTGCGCACCCGCCGGTCGAAGACCGTGCGCATGAGCCGTGCGGCATCCGAGATCAGAAAGCTGATACGGCGATCGTCGTCGACTGGCACGCTTGCCTCCGGGAGAAGTAGTAACCTACATTACTATATCTTAGCATACTATTACCCAGGCCATGACCTCAAGCGCGGAAATCGGCGAACCTCCAAGGACTCTCTCGGTTTTTCGCCGTGCGCTGATCCTCGTCACGGTCACGCTGGGCGCCACGCTCTACGTCACCACCATCATGGTCGCCTCCACCGTGCTGCCGCAGATGCAGGGCGCCATGTCGGCGACGCCCGACGAGATCTCCTGGACCATGACGTTCAACATCCTGGCCACCGCGGTGGTGACGCCGATGACCGGCTGGCTGGTGGCGCGCTTCGGGCAGCGCGCCGTGATGGAGTGGTGCGTCTTCGGCTTCACCGCCGCCACCTTCTTCTGCGGCGCGGCGCAGTCCCTCGAATCGCTGGTCTTCTGGCGCATCATGCAAGGCGGCATCGGGGCGCCGGTGATCCCGCTCGCCCAGACCATCCTGCTGGCGGCCTTCCCGCCGCGCCAGCACGGCATGGTCACCGGCGTCTACGGCATGGGCATCGTGCTCGGGCCGATCCTGGGTCCCACCTTCGGCGGGCTGCTGGCGGAGCTCTATAGCTGGCGCTGGGCCTTCTACATGATCGTGCCCATCGGCTTCGTCTCGGTCCTGGGCCTGCGCTTCGCGCTCGACAAGGACCGCCCGACCGGCCGCGTCGCGCTCGACTGGACCGGCTTCCTGTCGCTTTCCGTGGCCGTGGCCTGCGTGCAGCTCGTGCTCTCCCGCGGCCAGCGCCTCGACTGGTTCGATTCGCCCGAGATCGTCATCGAGACCTTCCTGGCGGTGCTGGCCTTCTACATCTTCATCGCCCACAGCCTCACCGCCCGGCAGCCCTTTCTCAATCTGAAGCTGTTGCTCAACCGGGACTATGCCGTCGGCCTGGCGCTGGTCGGCATCTTCGGCATGCTCAACTTCACGCCCATGGTGCTGCTGCCGCCACTGTTGCAGCAGCATGCCGGTTTCCCGGACGCGCTGATCGGGCAGGTGGTGGGCTCGCGCGGCATCGGCGCCATGCTCGGGTTCTTCGTGGCCATCTTCCTGCCGCGCAGCATCCCCCGCACGATCATGATGGTGGGCTTCGGCGTGCAGGTGGTGTCGGGGCTCTGGCTGATGAGCCTGGACCTCAACGTCGACACCAGGGTGCTGATGATCAACGGCATCATACAGGGCTTCGCCGTCGGCACCATCTGGGTGCCGCTGACCGTGCTGACCTTCTCCAGCCTGTCGTCCCGCTACCTGGCCGAGGCGACGGCGGTGTTCCATCTGATCCGCAACATCGGGGCGAGCCTGTTCATCTCGATCTGCGTGGCCGAGATCGTGCGCGCCACCGGCCTCAACTACGGCCGCATGACCGAGCTGATCTCGCCCTTCAACGAGGTGCTGACCATGCCCTGGGCGCTCGGGGCCTGGAGCGTGGAAAGCGTCTCGGGTCTGGCGCGCCTCTCCAAGGAGATCACGCGGCAGTCGGCGATGATCGGCTACATCAACGCCTTCGGCATCTATACCGCGGTCTCCGCGGCCGCCATCCCGCTGCTCCTGATGACCGGCTTCTTCCGCCGCGCCCGCGCGCCCTTGACCTGATCGGGCGCGGCCGAGGCCGGCACCCTGTCGCCGCAATTCGGCGCGATAGTGCCCGGATCGCAGGCCTCGAACGGGCAGGGGGCGAGGCCGGCTTTGACGCGATATCCAGGACACCAAGCATGAGCAAGCCCGGTCGCCCCGCCCACCGTCTTGGCGCTCTCGCCGCCGCGCTCCTGTGCGCCGCCGCCCTGGCGCCGCCGCTCGGCCGCGAGGCCGCGGCGGACGACGACTGGCAGGCCTGCCTCAGCAGCGATTCCGAGCAGGCCATCGCCGGCTGCACGCGCGTCATCGGCTCCCGCCGGGTGCGCCGCTCCAATCTGAGCGCGGCCCACTACAATCGCGGCCTGGCCTATCGCGACAAGCGCCTGTTCGACCAGGCCATCGCCGATTTCTCCGAGGCCATCCGCCTCGACCCGAAGAACGCCAGGGCGCATTACCAGCGCGGCAACATCCACGCGGATCTGGGCGAGAGCCACGACCTGGCCATCGCCGATTACGACATCGCCATCCGTCTCGACCCGCGATTCGTCTTCGCCTACAACGCCAGGGGCCTGATGCACGAGGCCAAGGGCGACATCGCCCGCGCGGCGGCCGACTATCGCGCCGCCCTCAGCCTCGACCCGAGCCTCACCCTGATCCGCCAGCGCCTCGAGGGTCTGGAGGCGGGCGGCTGAGCCCGCCGGCACAGGCCCTAGCTCTTTGTTGAAGCGTGTCTTTCTTCCCGAAACCGGTACCCACTTTCGGGAGACATGCTTTAGCGATACGAGCCGCGCCGGTCGCCGCCGTGGTCGTAGCCGCCGAAGTCGACCTTGACCTCCTTGACGATGGAGGGACCGTCCTTTTCCTCGCCCTCGCAGCCGGTGACCA
>JAKSBI010000335.1 GCA_022361215.1 Hyphomicrobiales bacterium
GGGCCGGACGGTATGGGCGCTTGCAGATTCGTAGTCGCTCACGGCTGTTCCTCGCTGCGCTCGGGCCTCCGCGGGGGCGCCCTGACCGGGCGGCGCGCAGTCGCGCGCTCGGGCCTGCGGCCCGGCTCCCTGCCACACGGCACCGCCTGTCCGTATGGCACCCCGAGACCGATGGTAGAACCCTCGCCTCGCGACACGGGTCCTTAACCGCTCGTGAATCAACAACGCGGGCACCGGTCCTGGTCTCGGGCGCCCGCGCAGGCCCGAGCGACAAACAAAAACCACCTACCCGGACAACCGCTCGATCCGCGCGCCGCAGGCACCGAGCTTGCGTTCGAGCTGCTCGAAGCCCCGGTCCAGGTGGTAGACCCGGTTGACCACGGTCTCGCCTTCGGCCGCCAGGCCGGCGATCACCAGCGAGACCGAGGCGCGCAGGTCCGTGGCCATGACCTGGGCGCCGTGCAGGCCCTCGACGCCGGTGACCGTGGCCGTGTCGCCTTCGAGCGAGATGTTGGCGCCGAGGCGCGCAAGCTCCTGCACGTGCATGAAGCGGTTCTCGAAGATCGTCTCGCGGATCGTCGAGGTGCCGTGAGCGAGCGACATCAGCGCCATGAGCTGCGCCTGCAGGTCGGTCGGGAAGCCGGGGAAGGGCTGCGTCTCGACCTCGACGGGCGCCACTTCGCCGCCATTGCGCGTCACTTGCAGCCCGCGATTGCTCGCGGTGATCTCGACGCCGGCGCCGCGCAGCACGTCGAGCGCATTGTCCAGGAGGTCCGGCCGCGCCCCGTCGAGCAGGACGTCGCCGCCGGTCGCCGCCACGGCCATGGCGTAGGTGCCGGTCTCGATGCGGTCGGGCAGCACCGTGTGGACCGTGCCCTCGAGCTGGTCGGCGCCCTGGACGCGGAGCGTCGAGGTGCCGATGCCCTCGATCTCGGCGCCCATCTTGGCGAGACAGGCCGCCACGTCGCCGACCTCGGGCTCGCGCGCGGCGTTCTCGATCACGGTCTCGCCCTTGGCGAGCGCGGCGGCCATCAGCACGTTGTGGGTGGCGCCGACCGAGACCTTCGAGAACGCGACGCGCCCGCCCGCGAGCCCCTTCGGCGCCCGCGCCACCACGTAGCCGCCGTCGAGCTCGATGTCGGCGCCGAGCGCCTTCAGGCCCTCGATATGCAGGTCCACGGGCCGCGTGCCGATGGCGCAGCCGCCCGGCAGCGAGACGCGCGCCTCACCGCAGCGCGCCAAGAGCGGCCCGAGCACCCAGAAGCTCGCGCGCATGCGCGAGACCATCTCGTAGGGCGCCGTGGTGTCGACCACGTCGCGGGCGGTCAGATGGAAGGTCTGCCCGTCGCTGGTGCGCTGGCCCGGCCGCTTGCCGGCGATGGCCAGATCGACGCCGTGATTGCCCAGGATACGGCCGAGCTGGGTGACGTCGGCGAGCCGTGGCACGTTCTTCAGCGTAAGCGTGTCCGAGGTCAGCAGGCTCGCGATCATGAGAGGCAGGGTCGCGTTCTTGGCGCCGCTGATCGGGATCGTGCCCTCCAGCCGCTCGCCGCCGACGATACGAATGCTGTCCATGGGTTGACGCCTGTCTGACTGAAGGGAAACGGCCCCCCGGCCGGTCCGTCTACGCCGCAAAGATCCCCGGTTTAGACGACGCCGTGCCCCCCGGCAAGGGCAGGGGACGGGAGGGACTCTCGGTTCGGCCGTTAAGAATAATGCACCTGGAACACGGCAAATGCGCGGCCTCGAGGTGAGACGGCGGCGCGCCTTGCCTCGTCATGAGGATACTGGATTGCCCGCCTTCGCGGGCAATGACGTCCTGAATGTGATGGGCGCGGAACGGCTACTGCTGCTCGGACTCGTCATCCTCGGCCACCTCCCGCCGCGCTCGCTGCTGCACCCGGCGCTTCCTCAGATTGGCGCGCAGCTCTTCGGCCAGCCGTGCTTTCCGCTCGGCGGCGGCCTTGGCTTTGGGGGAGGGCGGTTTGGTGGCGGTCATGGCTTGCCGTGATTGCAGGGGTCTGCGACAGTTTCACGACCGATGCCCGGGGGCGCAAGTGCCGCTTGCGCGCCAGAAACCCCTATGGCAGTTTCGGCCCCGCGCGCCGCGCCGCCTTTCGCGGCCGGCCGGACGCACCAAAGCCCACGTAGCTCAGGGGTAGAGCACTCCCTTGGTAAGGGAGAGGTCGAGTGTTCAATTCACTCCGTGGGCACCAC
>JAKSBI010000436.1 GCA_022361215.1 Hyphomicrobiales bacterium
GCTGGCCTGCGACGGCTCCAGCCGCCAGTCCCTCGGGCAGAAGCCGCCGAGATCCATCAGCAGGACATAGGCGTCGCCCGGCTGCTCCACCGGCTGCATCAGCTCCGCGATCACCTGACCGAAGTCCGCTTCCGTAACATCGGCCTTGAAGCCGTGCGACGCGAAGGCCGGGCCCAGGTCCTGCGCCAGGGTGTGCGTGGTCGAGAATCCCGCGATCCTTATCCTGGCGCCCTGGCAGCCCGCCAGAAAGGCGTCCAGATCGTCCTTGAGGGCATGCAGGGTCTGCGATGCGGTGCGCCAATGCGCCAGTGCCAGCGACAGAGCCAGAGGGCCGTACCCCGCTTTCGCAAGGTGCCGGACGGCGGTGGTCAGCAATGCCTCGTCGAGGTCCTCCTCGACCATCAGATCGCGGGCCGCCGCCTCGATCTCGTCGCCGGCTTGCGCCCCTGCCGTGTGGCCGTTGATCACGTTCAAGGCCCTGAACGCAGTGCCAAGCCCGTCGCAAATCGCCCCGGGCAGGACGTGCCCGCCCGCCAGCAGCGCCTGCGCCAGCCAGGGCGGCACGGTCGTGCCGTCGCCCTGCAACCGCTCGAGCAAGGTGGCGACCTTGGCGGCGTCCACGCCGTCCCACTTCACCGCCTTCAGAAAGATGTCGTTCCGGATGCAGGCCGACGCGTTTGCGACAACCGCATCGATCACCCCCTCAAGCTCGGATGGGTTGCGAGCGAGCATGAGCACCTTCCATCCCTACCCCTGGCCGTCGCCCGGCTCAGATCATGACGTCTCCGCCGGTCACCAGCAAATTCTCGCCGGTTATAAAGTCGGCGTAGGGCGATGCAAGAAAAAGCACGGCGCCCGCCACATCGTCGACATTCGCCATGCGGCGCAGCGGCGTCCGGCTGATCGCCATCTGGCGGATCCGGTCCGGCACATTCGACACCAGGTCCGTGTCGACCATGGTCGGCGAGACCATGTTCACGTTGACGCCGGCCGGCCCCAGCTCCTGCGCCAAATTCTTCGAGAATCCCAGCAGGGCGCTCTTCGCCGTCACATAGGGCATCCAGCTATAGGCCGTGCGGCCGAGTGCGGCCGACGTCAGCACGTTGACGATCTTTCCCTTGGACGCCTTCAGCGCCGGCAGCATTGCTTGCGTCGTGTGAAAGGCGCCGCCGACGATCTGCTCGACGGCCGACTGCATGTCCGCCCATTGAAGGTCCTCGAAGGACGCCGACTGTATCTTCGGGCCGGCATTGTTGACGAGGATGTCGAGCTGCCCCGCCGCGCCGATCTGCTCGGCCATCGCGGCCACGTCCGCCGCATCGGTGACATCGGCCTTGACCGTGGCGCAGGTGCCGCCCTGCTCCTCGATCTCCCGGGCCAACTCGTCGGCCGCGCCCTCGCTCCGATTGAAGTTGATCCAGACGGTCGCGCCGTGCTCGGCGAGGGCCCGTGCGACGGACCGGCCGATACCGCGCGAGGCGCCGGTGACGAGCGCGACCCGGCCTGTCAACAGTTCACTCATGGCGGTAGCCTTTCGCGTTCGTTCCGGTTTGGTCTGCTCGGCGAGCCGCAACACCTTCACGCGAGCCTCGCCCTTGAGCACGCTCTCGCCGCGCTGATTGACGATCTCGGTTTCGATCCCGACGGTCCGGGTCCCGGCATCGACCGACGTCACGACGCCGATCGCCTCCACCGTATCGCCGATAAAGACGGGCCGCGTGAAATCGATGCTCTGCGAGAGATAGAGGGCGCCGCGGCCCGGGATCTTCATGCCCACGAGCGTCGACAGCAGGCTCGCATGCAGAAAGCCGTGAACGACGCGCTGCTCGAATTCCGTCCGCGCCGCGAACTCGTCGTCCAGATGGAGCGCGTTGTAGTCTCCCGACAGGCGCGCAAATGCATCGACATCTTCGCGCGTGATCGTCTTCTTGACGCTGTCCTTGTAGCCGACCCGGAGCGCCGCGAAACGATCGCCGTGATCGCTCGCGCCTGCTTCCGATGCCTCCGGTGACCGCTCATTGTCCGGCATGGCGTGGTGGCCTTGGCGCTCCCGTGTCAAACATGCCCGCTGAGACCCGGACCCTGGATCGCGCGGCTTCTACAATGCCGACAGTGTAAGTTCAAGGGACGCCGACCGAAGTCGCTTAATGCGAGCGTCTTGAACTGGCGGCGATTTCGCGGCAGCTTGCGCCGCCAATCCGTTCCTTTGGAACCGTTCCCTTGCGCGACACCCTGAAGTCGAAAGCGTTCATGCGGCCCGTCCGTCTCCTGAACATGGAGCTCAGGAGCCGTTTCGGCGGCTTGCCCAACTGGCGCTCGCTGATGCGATCCGATGCCGAACACTGGGCCACGGCGCGCGAGCGCGCCGATGGACCGAAGGTGCTGATCGCCACCAGCGTCGGCTCTCATCTCATCGCCAACACCCTCGACAGCACGCTCGCGGTCGCGCTGACCCTGCGCCAGGCAAGGGTCCACGGGTTCCTGTGCGACAGGGTCCTGCCCGCCTGCCTCAGCTGCGAGATGGACTGGTGGCC
>JAKSBI010000720.1 GCA_022361215.1 Hyphomicrobiales bacterium
GACGACCTCGTCGGATATGCAACCTATCTCGATCTCGTACCGAAACTACGTCCGGGTCAACGTCGGCACCCCTCCGGCAATCGCGTCGAGCTCGACCGCGCCCGGCAGGCCCTGGACCTGGCCGCAAAGGGTCGGCAGGTCGTGCTCGTCTCGTCGGGCGATCCCGGCATCTTTGCCATGGCCGCTGCCGTCATGGAGGTGCTGGAAACGGAACCGAAGGCGTGGCCCGGCATCGATGTCGAGGTCGTGCCCGGGATCTCGGCCATGCAGGCGGCCGCGGCACGCGTCGGGGCGCCGCTGGGCCACGACTTCTGCGTGGTCTCGCTTTCCGACATTCGAAAGCCTTGGGAGGCGATCGAGCGTCGCCTGACCGCTGCCGCCAAGGCCGACTTCGTGATTGCGATCTACAACCCCGCCTCGAAGACCCGGCGCGATCAGATCGTTCGCGCCAGGGACATCCTGCTTCACCACCGGCCACAGGAAACGCCGGTGATCGTAGGGCACAATCTCGGCCGCGATGGAGAAAGCGTCGCTGCCGTGACACTGCAGGATCTGGACCTGGACACGATCGACATGCGAACGGTTCTGATCGTGGGGTCGTCCCGCAGCCGCGTTTTCGACGGGCCAGGCGGACGACCTCTGGCCTATAGCCCGCGCAGCTATGATTGAGATCTCATGGCGAAGGAACCAGGGACAACGGATCGGCAACAGATGTCGGGAGCGCCGCTCCGGCGCGGCTGGACGACGGGCGCCTGCGCCACTGCCGCCACCAAAGCCGCCTACACTGCACTGCTGACCGGCGACTTCCCGGATCCCGTCACCATCACCCTTCCGAAAGGCCAGCAGCCCGCCTTCGCATTGGCGCGGGAAGAGCTTGGACCCGACTGGGCGCGCGCTGCGATCGTCAAGGACGCGGGCGACGATCCGGACGTCACACACGGCGCCCTTGTCGTGGCACGCGTCTCTCTGGGCACACCAGGCTCGGGAGTCGCATTCCGAGCGGGCCCTGGCGTCGGCACCGTCACCAAGCCCGGACTGCCGATCGCGCCGGGAGAACCGGCCATCAACCCGGTGCCGCGCGAGATGATGCGCCAAGCCGTCGCCGAAGTCGGTCAGGCTTATGGCGGCAAGGGCGACGTGGCGATCGAGATCTCAGTTCCTGGCGGGGAGGAGTTGGCCAGGAAGACTTGGAACCCGCGGCTTGGCATCGTCGACGGCATCTCGATCCTCGGCACCACCGGCATCGTGGTGCCCTTCTCCTGCTCCGCCTGGATCCACTCGATCTATCGCGGCATCGACGTGGCGCGGGCCTTGCACTACGACCATGTTGCGGCGAGTGTCGGCTCGACCTCCGAGCGGATGGTCCAGGCGCACTACCATCTGCCGGAAACCGCGCTGATCGACATGGGCGACTTCGTCGGCGGCATGCTCAAATATCTGCGCCGGCACCCGCTGCCGCGCGTGACTATCGCCGGAGGCTTCGCCAAGCTCTCGAAGCTTGCCCAGGGCCAGCTCGATCTGCATTCCTCGCGCAGCCAGGTGGACAAGAACTTTCTGGCCGACGTGCTGGCGGATCTCGGCGCGAGTCCAGAGATACAGGCACGCACGCGTGCAGCGAACACCGCGCTCGAAGTGCTGCAGATCGCCCAGGCCAGCGAGCTGCCGGTGGCGGAACGGATCGCAACGCTGGCACGAGACGTCGCCATCCTGCAACTGAGGGGCGCCGAGACGCAGATCGAGATCATGATCTCGGACCGAGACGGCAAGCTCATCGCGCGTGCGCAGTAAACCGCTGGCACCCTCAAAAGGCACGGCAAGCATCCTCGGTCAGCAGCTTGCCGACATGGCCGGGCCACAATCGGATTGGGCCTGTTCCGCTCCCTCGTGGCAATGCAGCTTGGCGATGCCGAAAGCCATATCGATCTGGCCCACACCATGTCCCGGGACATGAACATGTCGTTCCGGCAGGACCAACGTGGCGCCACCACCTGAGGCGGCGAGACCGCGCTCAACGACGATCATCCACCGCTGGCAGGCTTCAGGTGTCGCGCATGGCCGGCGTCATAGAGCGCGCTCTTGCGTGTTGCGTCGGCATTCAACACGCGCCCCACGAAAACGACGGCGGTCCGCTCAATGCCGGCCTCCGCTGCCTGTTCCGCGATCGTGCCGAGCGTACCGCGCAGGATCACCTCGTCGGGCCAGGTGGCCCTGGCGACGACGACGGCGGGGCATTCGGCGCCGTAAAACGGCATGAGCTCTTCGGCGACGCGGTGC
>JAKSBI010000356.1 GCA_022361215.1 Hyphomicrobiales bacterium
GCGAACGCGGGACCGGTGGTGGCGCTGTGCGGCGGCATCGGCGGCGCCAAGCTGGCGCTGGGCCTTTCCCGCGTCCTCCCCGGCGACGACCTCGTCATCGTGGTCAACACCGGCGACGACTTCCGGCATCTGGGCCTGCATGTCTCGCCGGATATCGACACGGTCGCCTACACGCTCGCCGGCCTCGCCAACCCGGAATTGGGCTGGGGCCGGAAGGACGAGACCTGGAATTTCATGACCGCGCTCGGCGAGCTCGGCGGCGAGACGTGGTTCCGGCTCGGCGACCGGGACTTGGCGCTGCATGTGGAGCGCACGCGCCGGCTGGACGCGGGCGAGAGCCTGTCCGAGGTCACGGCCGATCTCTGCCGGCGCCTCGGCGTATGCGCGCGCATCGTGCCCATGAGCGACGAGCCGGTGCGCACGGTGGTCGAGACCGAGGCCGGCGCGCTGGCCTTCCAGCGCTATTTCGTGGCCGAGCGCGCGGAGCCGGTGCTGCGCGCCGTGCGCTTCGAGGGAGCGGAGGCGGCGCGGCCGGCGCCCGCGGCCGTCGAGGCGCTGGCCCGTACGGACCTGGCGGGTGTGGTGATCTGCCCCTCCAACCCCTGGCTCAGCGTCGACCCGCTGCTGGCCGTGCCGGGCCTCGGGGAGGCGGTGCGGGCCTCGGATGCGCCGGTGGTGGCCGTCAGCCCCATCGTCGGCGGGAAGGCGCTGAAGGGGCCGACGGCGAAGATCATGGGCGAGCTGGGCCTGGAGGTTTCGCCGGCCGCCATTGCGCGCCACTATGACGGGCTGATCGACGGTTTCGTCATCGACCGACAGGATGCGGAGCAGGCTGCCGGCCTCGGCCTGCCGGTGGCGGTGGAGCAGACGGTGATGGAGAGCGAGGGGGACAAGATGGAGCTTGCAAGGGCCGTGCTGGCGTTCTGCGCGCGGCTGAAGGCCGGGGCAACGCCCGCGGAGGGCGCCGCATGATCGCCGCCGTCGTGCCCATGAAGCCGCTGGCGGCCGCCAAGGGGCGGCTGGCGCCGGTGCTTTCGGACGCGGCGCGCGCGGAGCTGGCCGCCGCCATGCTGGCGGACGTGCTGGCGACGCTGGCGCGGGTGCCCGGCATCGACCGGCGCTTCGTCGTCTCCGCCGACCCGGAGGTCCTGGCCCTGGCGCACGCCCATGGCGCCGAGGCCATCGTGGAGCCCGCGCCGGCGGGACTGAACGCGGCGTTGCGTCGGGCCGCGGCCCATGTGGCGGAGCAGGGTTTCTCCGCCATGCTCTACGTGCCCGGCGACGTGCCGCTGGCGACGGAGGACGAGATCGCGGCGCTGGTCGCGGCGGCGCCGGAGGGACCCGGCCGCGTGGTGGTGCCCGCGGCGGACGGCGACGGCACCAACGCCCTCCTGGTCTCTCCGCCGCAGGGCTTCGCGCCCGCCTTCGGGCCGGGCAGCTTCGCGCGCCACTGCGACGAGGCGGGCGCGGTGCGCATGCTGGCGCTCGAGGGGCTCGGCCGCGACATCGATACGGGCGCGGATCTTGGCTTCCTGCGGGTGCGTCGCCCGGACGACCCGCGCTATGCCGGCCTGCCGCGCGCCGGCGGGACCGTCGCGCCGGATGCGGCGCTCGCCGCCGCCGAGGCCGGCCGGCGGCCGAGCCGCGACGAGGCCCTGGCGCTGGCGGACTGCGCGGAGACGGAGCGCATGGCGGCGCTCGCCGCGGAGATGGCGCTGGCGGGGCATGGCACGCGCGTCAGCTTCTCGAAGAAGGTGTTCATTCCGCTCACCCGGCTCTGCCGCGACGTCTGCCACTACTGCACCTTCGCCGCGCCGCCGCGCCGGGGCGAGGCGGCCTATCTCTCCCGCGACGCCGTGCTGGAGATCGCCCGGGCGGGCGCCAGGGCCGGCTGCAAGGAGGCGCTCTTTACGCTGGGCGACCAGCCGGAGCGGCGCTACCGGGCGGCCCGTGAGGCGCTGGCCGCGCTCGGCCACGAGACGACCCTGGGCTATCTGGAGGAGGTCGCGGCCCTCGTGCTCGAAGAGACGGGGCTGTTGCCGCACCTCAACCCGGGCGTGATGGACCGGGGCGCGATCGCGCGGCTGCGGGAGGTCTCGGTCAGCCAGGGCCTGATGCTCGAATCCGCCTCGCCGCGGCTCGGCCTGCGCGGCGGGGTGCATTTCGGCTCCCCAGACAAGGACCCGGCCGTGCGCCTCGCCACCATCGGCGCGGCGGGGGCGGTGGGCGTGCCCTTCACCTCCGGCATCCTGATCGGCATCGGCGAGACGCGCCGCGAGCGCATCGAGGCGCTGCTGGCGCTCCGCGACCTGCACGACCGCCACGGCCACATCCAGGAGATCATCGTCCAGAATTTTCGGGCCAAGCCCGGCACCCGCATGGCCGGTGCGCCGGAGCCGGGCCTGGAGGACCATGTCTGGACCATCGCCGCGGCGCGCCTCCTTTTCGGTCCGGAGATCAACATCCAGGCGCCGCCGAACCTGCGGCCGCAAGCGCTTGAGGCGCTGCTCGGCGCCGGCCTGAACGACTGGGGCGGCGTCTCGCCCGTGACGCCGGACCATGTGAACCCGGAGGCGCC
>JAKSBI010000705.1 GCA_022361215.1 Hyphomicrobiales bacterium
CAAGGGCGTGCTGCACAATTGCGGCGGCTACATCGTCTACACGTCGATGACCCACCAGCTGATCTTCGACTACCGCGACGGCGATGTTTTCTGGTGCACGGCCGACGTCGGCTGGATCACCGGCCACAGCTACACCACCTATGGCGCGCTCTCCAACGGCGCCACCACGCTGATGTTCGAAGGCGTTCCGAACTATCCGGACCCCGCGCGCTTCTGGCAGATCTGCGACAAGCACAAGGTCGACCTGTTCTACACGGCGCCGACCGCCATCCGGGCGCTGATGGGCGCGGGCGACGACTTCGTCAAGCAGACCAGCCGCTCGACCGTGCGCCTGCTCGGCACGGTCGGCGAGCCGATCAATCCGGAGGCCTGGGACTGGTACCACAACGTGATCGGCGAGGGCCGCTGCCCGATCGTCGACACCTGGTGGCAGACCGAGACCGGCGGCATTCTGATCACGCCGCTGCCCGGCGCCACGGCCACCAAGCCGGGCTCGGCCACGCGGCCCTTCTTCGGCGTCAAGCCCTGCCTCGTCGACCCGGAGGGCAACGTGATCGAAGGCGAGGGCGAGGGCAGCCTCTGTATCCTGGACTCATGGCCCGGCCAGATGGTCAGCGTCTATGGCGACCACCCGCGCTTCGTCGCCACCTACTTCGCCCAGTTCAAGGGCAAGTACTTCACCGGCGCCGGCGCCCGCCGCGACGAGGACGGCTACTACTGGATCACCGGCCGTGTCGACGACGTGCTCAACGTCTCGGGCCACCGCATGGGCACGGCCGAGGTCGAATCGGCGCTGGTCGCCCACGACAAGGTCTCGGAAGCCGCGGTGGTCGGCTACCCCCACCCGATCAAAGGCCAGGGCATCTACTGCTACGTCACGCTGATGGCGGGCGAGGCCGGCGGCGACGACCTGAAGGGCGAGCTCAAGCAATGGGTGCGCAAGGAGATCGGCCCGATCGCCACGCCGGACCTGATCCAGTTCGCCCCCGGCCTGCCGAAGACCCGCTCCGGCAAGATCATGCGCCGCATCCTGCGCAAGATCGCCGAGGACGATTTCTCGAACCTGGGCGACAC
>JAKSBI010000532.1 GCA_022361215.1 Hyphomicrobiales bacterium
CTCGCGCCTGAGCTGGGAGGCCTCCAGCGCCCGTGCCGTGACCAGCACCAGCCGGTCCGCCTTGAACGGCTTCTCGATATAGTCGTAGGCGCCGCGCTTTATGGCGGCGACGGCGGTCTCGATGTTGCCGTGGCCGCTGATGATCACCACCGGCAGCTCGGGATGCATCTTCATGATGCGGTCGAGCACCTCCAGGCCGTCGAGCTGGCTGCCTTGCAGCCAGATGTCGAGGATCACCAGCGACGGCCGGCGCTCCTCGATGGCGCCGAGCGCCTCGTCACTGTCCTTTGCGACCCGCGTGCCGTGTCCTTCGTCCTCCAGAAGACCGGAAATCAGCTCGCGGATATCCGCCTCGTCATCGACAATCAGAATGTCAGACGCCATGGCGCGCTCCCTGCTCGTCACTGCCGACTGTCAGTTTGGTTTCATTGTCTTGTTGGTCTTGGTCTTTCTTGCCCTTGCGGGCGGGCTTGCCGGCCTTGGCCGGAAGGTCTTCGCTCGCCGGTTTGGCGATCGGCAAATCGAGACGCACGCAGGCGCCGGCGTTCTTGCCGTTGGGCCTGGCGGCGTCGCGGAGCTGGACCGTGCCGCCGTGCTGCTCGGTGATCTTCTGGACGATGGCGAGGCCGAGCCCGGTCCCTTTCGCGCGCGTGGTCATGTAGGGCTCGACGAGCCGGTTGCGGTTCTCCTTCGGCAGGCCGCAGCCATTGTCGACCACCTCGATGGCGTAGCGCCCGTCGGTCTGCTCGATACGGGTCGAAATCCTGCCCTTGTAGTCGTCGTCGGCGGTCGCGGCGGCGGCCTCGATGGCCTCGCTGGCGTTCTTGACCAGGTTGGTCACGGCCTGGGAGATCAGCCGCCTGTCGCACAGTGTGATCAGGGGGGCATCCGGCAGGTCGACCTCGAAGTCGATCTCGGGGTGGCTGACCTGGAACAGGAAGACCGCCTCCTTCACCAGCTCGCCGACGTCGTTCGCCTCCATCACCGGCTTGGGCATGCGGGCGAAGGACGAGAACTCGTCGACCATGCGACCGATGTCGCCGACCTGGCGGATGATGGTGTCGGTGCACTGCTCGAAGATCTCCCGGTCCTTGGTGATGGCGTCGCCGTATTTGCGGCGGATGCGCTCGGCCGAGAGCTGGATGGGCGTCAGCGGGTTCTTGATCTCGTGGGCGACGCGGCGCGCCACGCCGGCCCAGGCCGACGTGCTCTGCGCCGTCACGAGCTCGGTGATGTCGTCGAAGGTGACCACGTAGCCGTGGTCCTTCTCGTCGCCGCGCTCGGTGGTGACGCGGACGGCGAAATTGCGCTCCTGGGCGTTGCGGATTAGGCTGATCTGCTCGTGCACCGGCTTGGCGCCCTGGGACTGGGCACGCTTCAGAAGCGGCCCGAACTCGGCCACGGCGTCCTCCAGCGGGCGGCCGACCAGCCGGTCCTCGGGCGTGGCCAGCAGCGCCTCGGCCGAGGGGTTGGCGAGCGTGACGATGCCCTCGACGTCGGCGCCGATGACGCCGGCGGTGACGCCCGACAGCACGGCCTCGATGAAGCGGCGCCGCTCGTCGAGCATGGTGTTGGCGCCGACTAGCTCGTTGCGCTGGCTGCGCAGCTGCGACGTCATGGTGTTGAAGGTCGAGCCGAGCAGGCCGAGATCCCCCTCCCCCGGCCGCACCGGCACCTGCACGTTCAGGTCGCCCTCGGAGACCGTCTGGGCGGCGCCGATCAGC
>JAKSBI010000783.1 GCA_022361215.1 Hyphomicrobiales bacterium
GACAGGACGACACGGCTGGCGGACATGCGGGCCTGGGACCGGGCGGGCGGAGGCCCGGCCGGCTCGACGGCTGCGGACAGGGCGGCGTCGCGCCCCGTGACGCGACCTCCGATGGATCGGAAGCGGCGCAATTCCAGAGGATCGATATGGCGGAGCCGCGTCATTCGTGCACAGGCAGGACGCTCCCGGCGCCGAGGCGCGCGTGTCGCCGGGCGCAGGCCGCCAAGGGCTCTCTGGCGATTCCCTTCAGCACAGAGGATTTCCTGGCCACCGTGGAGCAGGAGCTGGCGAGGCTCCGCTCGAGTCGCACGGCGGCAGGCGCCGCGCCCCCGCCCGGCGGCGACCGAGCGGCAGCCGACCCCTTTGCCGCCGACCCGTCATTGGTGGCGCCGCCGGAGGTCGAGCTCGACATGTATTGGGTGGTTCCGGGGGGCGCAGCCGGTCTCCCCCAACCGGCCGTCCCAGCCTTCAGCGCGTGGGCAGCAGAGGCACCGGAAGCGCCGCCGGGGATCCCGCCTCCCCCTAAGCGGGGATCCCCGGCGGCGCCCGCGGCGGCCGGGCGGGACGGTCTGACCGCGCTCGCGGTCTGGCGTGCCACCCTCCGCGATCGGGGCAACCATGTGCGGGCCCGAATGCGCGCGAGACGGGTCCGGCTGAGGCGCCGCCTCGGCGTTCGGTATGTCCGTCTCCGGCGGCGGCTTCAAAGCCACGGCAATAGCCGAGCGCCGGGACTGCTCGCCCCGGCGGCGGACGCGCGTGCGATGGATCATCTGGCGCTCGTCATGGGTGCGTCGCTGACCGGAGGCCTGACGGCCGGCCTGACCCTGGCCCTCGTCGTCGGCGATCCGTTCGCGACGGCCCAGGGACGGGACACCGGCGCCGAGCCGGTGCCCGTCCGGTCCGAGCTGCCCGTGGCCGACGCCCTCCAGGTCTCGCCGCTGGTGCGGTCGCCCGACAGGCGGCGGCGCACGGCGGCGCTGGCGATGGATCGCGAGGTTCGGGACGGCGTCGCACGGCAGGCCGCGCCGCTAGCGGCGACGGGCCGCCGGGCGGTGCGTGTCGCGCTCCCCGGCGATGCGCGGCTGTTCGAGCGCGCGGCCCTTCTGCTGCGCCTCGGCGACATCGCCGGCGCGCGGCTGCTGCTCGAGCACCTGGCGAGCCGCGGCAGCGTACAGAGCGCCTTCGCCCTGGCGCAGACTTACGATCCCGACCACTTCAAGAGCTTTCGCGCCGAGGGCCTGAAGCCGGACCCGTCGCTGGCGATCCACTGGTACGCCTTTGCCGCACATTACGGCCTGGCGGAGGCGGGCGACCGCCTGAAGACCCTGGCCGCGCTCGAGCCCTGAGACCCAGCCCGTCCCCCTCGTTGCCATCGGCCTCAGCTCTGCTGCCGCTTGACGGAGTCGCGGCTCTGCAGGGTCAGCGGCAGCGTCAGGCGGCTGCCGTTGTCCGGCTCCAGGTCGATGCGGGGCAGGCGGATGATCACGCGGAAGCCGTGCCCGGTCTGCAGGTTGCCGGCCGTGACATCGCCGCCATGGGCGCGCACGATGGAGCGGGCGATGCCCATGCCGAGGCCGGTGCCGCCGACCCGGTTGGCATCGGGCGTGTCGACGCGGTAGAGCGGCTGGAACAGCGTGTCCGGGTCCAGGCCGCAGGGAATGCCGGGCCCGGAATCCTCGATGGAGACGAAGACGAAGCTGGCGTCCTCCTCCACCTGGACGCGCGGCCGGCCGCCGCCATATTTGATCGCGTTCTGGATCAGGTTGCGCAGGGCGCGGGCGAGCCCGTTCACGTCGCAGGAGATCGAGGCCTCGGAGGTCAGCGCCAGCTCCATCTCGTGCCCCTGCTCCTCGAACTCGCGACGGATGCCGTTGACCAGGTCCTTGACCAGCACCAGGGAGCGGCGCCCTTCCACCAGCTCGAACTGGGAGAAGTTCAGAAGCTCCTCGATCATGGCCTCGATGCTGTCGAGGGTGCGCAGCAGGGCCTGCTTGGTGCTCGGCTGGTGGACCGTTTCCGCGCGCAGCCGCAGCAGCGTCAGCGGCGCCCGCAGGTCGTGGGCGATGGCCGCCAGGATCGAGCGACGGTCCTGCACGAAGGTGCGGATGCGCTTCTCCATGCGGTTGTAGGCCTTGATGGCGGCGCGGATCTCGCCCGGCCCGCGCACGGTCAGGAACTTGCCGACCTCGCCGCGCCCGAGCCGGTTGGCGCTGTCGGCGAGCGAGCGCAGCGGCCCGGTCACCTGGCCGACCATGACCAGCGCGAAGGCGCAGGCCGTGGCCGTGATCAAGAGCTGCACCAGCAGGGTGTAGGAGGGCGGCGCGGCCACCGCCTGCTCGCGCGTCTGCAGGATGTTGAGCCAGCGGCCGTCCACGAGCCGGATCGAGATGCAGATGTCCGGCATCATGTTGCGCGAGTTGTCGAAGGCGCTGGCGATCAGCCCCCACACCCCGGTCTGCTCCTTGACGTAGACCAGCACCTCCTGGCCCTGGCGGCCGAGGCGGCCGGCCAGCAGGCGGGCATAGGTGTTGTCGGCGTAGATCTTGTGTCGCTCGTGATCTTCGGGGCCGACGGCGTTGACGCGATCGAGGGTGAAGGTGGCGTGCTGCGTCGTGGCGGAGGACAGGATGCGCTGGTGCAGCTCGGGCGGCGCATCGTGCACGAGCGAGACCACCTGCATGGCCCGGTAGAAGAGCTGCTCCTTGAACATCTCGATCGACGCCGTGTAGCGGTTCGACGAGTACCAGATGAAGAAGCAGGCGTTCGACAGCACGATAGTCGTCACCAGCAGCAGGACCACCTGTCCCCCGAGCGAATCCGGCAGGACTCGCGATCTGGCGTCACGCTGCGTTGCTGCCACGGTGCTCGCCCCCTGCATCCGCGCCGCCGCGCTCGACGGTGGCATGGAAGATGTAGCCTCGGCCCCAGACGGTAACGAGGCGCCTCGGCTTGCGCGGATCGGCCTCCAGCTTCTTGCGCAGCCGGCAGACGATGTTGTCGACCGAGCGGTCGAACACGTAGGCCGCGCGGCTGTAGGCCAGGTCCAGGATCTGGTCGCGCGTCAGCGTGCGATGCGGATGCGCCAGAAACGTCATCAGCACGTTGAACTCGGCCGTGGAGAGATAGTGGGTCTCGCCGGCGTTGCAGACGATGCAGCGCTCCCGGATGTCGAGCCGCCAGTCGTCGAACCGGATCTCCTCCGTCCCGGGGGGCTGGCGGCTGCATTGGGGCAGCCGCTCGCTGCGCCGGATGACGGCCTTGATGCGGGCGATCAGCTCTTTCGGCTTGTAGGGCTTGGTGACGTAGTCGTCGGCGCCCATCTCCAGGCCGAGCACCCGGTCGAAGTCCTCCTTGCGCCCGGACACGATGATCACCGGCAGGTCGAACTGCTCGGCGATGTAACGGCAGAGCGAGAAGCCGTCCTCGCCGGGCAGCATCAGGTCCAGGAGCACCAGATCGAAGCGGTTGCGCTTGAGCGAGCGGCGCAGGCCGACGCCGTCGCGCGCCTGCGTCACCCGAAAGCCATGCTGTTCGAGGAGCCCCGAGAGCAGCTCCCGGATCTCTTTCTGATCGTCGACGACCAGGATATGCGAGCCGAACGTGTTCACGACCACAGATCTCCCTTTGCGCGCCCCCCAAGGCCGCGAATGGAGCCCCCCAGGGTCCTAAGCCGCTGCGAACACGGGCCAATTCTGCGTTCGCCGCTTGGCCGTGGCGGGCCATGCGCTGCGGCCTTCATCTAGATCTGTGCAGTGTGTCCCGGCTCTTCAAGATCTACACTGGTAACATTTCTGCTGGAGTTCTCGAAATAACTATAGAATCGAATAGTCATATGAATAGATTAATCTACCCATGAAATAAGATATATTTAATTCTTGAAAATCAGCGACTCCAAAGGAGTCGCAGTAATAGTGTAACATGACGAGTTGCGTCCCTCGGCGCATAGAGTCTCGATGGTGTTGCGGGGTGTGACCGATTGGTACCACGCGACAGTTGACGAAAGTATCGCCGGGATATGTCGCCGTTACAGATTTTAACAATTGAGCGATGAGGCGGGCCGCCGCCGGCGGATCCGGTGTCAGGCGATCTCGATGGTGCCGCGCGGTGCGGCGATGCGCGCCTGCAGCCCCGGCCGGGCGCCATGCCGAACCGCGACGGGCGCGGCGTCCGCGACTCCGATGGCCGCCAGCGCCGCCTCGAGGCGCGCGGGCTCGGGGTGTTCGAGGGTCAGGGCTTCGAGCCGGCAGCCGGGGTCCGCCATGCTCGTCCAGGGGGCGGCGTCCTCGGCCCATTGGATGATCGTGGGCATGACGCCGCCCGCGGGCAGCGCGCCGTCGGGCGGGACCGTGATGTGCCAGTCGAGCGCGCCGCGGCTCGCGGGCACGATCTCGCCGAGGGGGATCGGCGAGGCCGCGACCGCTGCCGCGATGGCGCGGGTCCGGACCACCCAGGTGAGCAGCCGCGGCGCGGCCTCGAGGCTCGCCCGGACCGCTTGATCGTCGAGCGCGTACCAGCGCGGCCGTTCGGGCGCCGCCGCCGCCGGGTCGACGGCGATGACCTCGAGGAAGGCGGCGTCGGCGATTTTCATCAGCCGGTTGTGGGTGCTCATGCGCGGGTGGGCGCCGCCCGGGCCGATCGCGACGCCGAACGTCGCTTCGACCCAGCGCACGCCCTGCTCCAGATCGCGCGCGGCCACCACCAGATGATCGAGCTCGCAGGCCGTTGTCATGACGCGCTCGGCAGCTCCGGCGCGGCCTGGGGGAGGGCGCGCATGGTGCGCACGGTGTCGACCAGGGCGTCGGCGGCGGTGACCGGCGCGGCGCATTGCGGGCCGATGCAGACATAGGCCGTGGGCGCGCCGTCCAGCGCCGTCTTGCCGGCGGCGGGCGAGGTCCCGGCGATGCCGGCCGGATCGTCGAGCACCTGCACGACGGCACCCGGCAGCGACAGCCGATGCAGCGCCGCCGTCAGCTCCCCGGCCCCGTCCGCCCCGTCGGCACCGACGATCACGATGTGCTGCGGCGCCAGGGTGTCGAGGCCGCCGAGCAGCAGGCTCGCATGGGCCAGCATGTTGCGCGCGATCGGGGCGAGGAAGGTCTGCACGATGGCCTCGGCCCGAGCGCGATAGGCGTCCTTGCCGGTCAGCAGCCAGAGCTGCATCAGGTTCGAGACCATCACGCCATTGGCGTTGGGCGTGGCCTCGTCGTGGCCCGTGAGCGTGCGCACGATGACGTCGTCGGTGTCGTCGGCAGTGAAGTGGTAGCCGCCGAGCGCCTCCGACCAGTAGTGCCGGTCCAGCACGTCCGCCCAGCCTTCGGCATCCGCGACATAGTTCGCCTCGCCGGTCACGGCCGCGAGCTGCAGCCCGCCGGCGATCATGTCGGCGTAGTCCGAGGAGGTCGCCGGCGCCTTGGCCGCGCCGGCGCGCGCAGCGTGCAGCAGACGGCCCTCCCGCGTCATGTGCTCGACCACGAAGGCGTAGGCCCGCACCGCGGCACCGAGCCAGTCGGCCCGCCCGAAGACGTCCGCGGCCTTGGCCATGGCGGCGATCGTCAGGCCGTTCCAGTCGGCCAGCACCTTGTCGTCCCAGCCCGGGCGGATGCGGCCCTCGCGCCGCGCGAAGAGGCGCCGGCGCATC
>JAKSBI010000151.1 GCA_022361215.1 Hyphomicrobiales bacterium
CGGGCCCGCCATTTCGGGTCGCTGGTTCCCGGGCTTCGGCGCGCATACTCGATGCCCCGCTCGTAGACCTTCTCCGCCAAGCCTATGCCCATCGCCTCGATGCGCAGAACGCGCCGCCGATCCGGCTCGTCGGCCGGTGCCAGACGCCGGTCCGGCGCCGCGATGCCCTCCAGATAGTCGATAATCGCCCGGCTCTCGAACAGCGTCTCGCCGCCGTCGAGGATCAGCGACGGCACCTTGCCCAGCGGGTTGACGCTCAGCATCTCGTCGAAATCCCTGAACACCGACAGCACGCGCCGCTCGAACGGCAGGCCGTAGTGGTGCATCGCGATCGCCACGCGGCGCACGAAGGGAGAGTCAAACTGGCCCACCAGGATCATCGGTGCATCCTTCCGACAGCGGCTCGGGATGCTACCGGAGTCGACGGCGGATGTCTTGCCATCGCGCCCGTGCTGCGGCCGCCCGGCGCACGCTATTGCGTCCCATGGCGGCCGCAAGCCCGGGGACCGGGACGCCCGCTACAGGACGCCGACGGTCTCGAGCGCCTTGCGCGGCGTCAGCAGCGCATCGGTCACGCGCGCCTTCACGCCGGGACCCAGCACCTGCAGCAACACCTCCGCGCCGTTGGGGAAGCGTACGGCATCGCGATAGGTGGCACTGTCCAGGTGGATGAAGGTCGCATCGGTATCGGCCGCCACGCCGTGGAAGCGCTGCACCGATTTGGGCAGGCCCTCCAGCCTCAGGCGCGTGTCGGAGGCCATGCACACGGCCACCGCTGTGTCGCCGGGCGCGATGAACCCGATGCTGCCGCTGGCAAAGCGGTAGGTCTCGTAGCTCTCGCCTTCCTGTGCGGGACGGCTGCGATACACTTCCAGGGAATAGTCACACATGGGTTCCTCCTGTGTTGGGAACACCCGTGCCGCTCCGCCTAGACGTATCTCCTGCGTATCCCGGACTCTGAGCCTGTTGGCGGGCAAGATCAATGCCCCAGAACGTCCTTCGCGATCACAACTTCGGTGACGTTCCGGGCAAGGGACCCTCTCGGGCTTCACGCTTGCCGGCTCGGGCCGGTCCGGCGCGCCGCTATTGCCTCCGGTGCCGACAGTTGGGAGTATCCGAGATCCAGTCGGACAATCGGGACCGAACGGCATGCTCGGACTGTCGCGTCGGGCAAAGCTCCTTCTGGCCGCGGCCTTCGCCGTCATCGGCCTGCTGATCCTCGCCAACTGGGCGGCGGAGTATCTCTGGTTCGACGCGCTCGGGTTTACGAGCGCGTTCTGGCTGATGCGAACGCTCAAGGTGCTGCTGTTCCTCGCGGCCTTCGCGCTGACCTTCGCCTATTTCTGGATCAACTTCCGGGTCTTCACGGCGCGCACGGACGTCAACACCATCATCACGGCGCTCGCCGCGCAGCAGGCCGCGCGCCAGCCTGGCGTGCTCGCGCCGGGGCGCATCCAGCTCTTCGCCGGCGGCAACCCGCAGGCCTGGACCCATGCGCTGCCGCTGCTCGCCGCCGCCGTGCTCGCGGTCTTCTTCGGCCTCGTCTACTACGCGCGCTGGGACACGGCGCTGCGCTACTGGTGGTCGCGGCCCTATGGCGAGGCCGATCCGGTGTTCGGCCACGACATCGGCTTCTACCTGTTCGAGCTGCCGCTGCTCGGGCAGCTCCAGTCGAGCCTCTCGACCGCGAGCCTGATCGTCGTGATCGTGCTGCTCACGGGCTACCGCTATGCGGGGCGGCTGCCACCCGAATGGCGGCGCTTCCTGGAGGGGCCGCCCGACGTGATCCGGCACATCGCGGCGAACCTTGCGCTCTATCTGGTCGTGCTGGCCTGGAGCTTCTATCTCGACCGCTACGACCTGCTGCAGTCGACCCGCGGCGTCGTGCACGGCGCCGGTTACACGGAGCGCTATGTGGAGCTGCCGGCGCTCTGGATCATGATGGTCGTGACCCTCGCCATGGTCCCCATCCTGCCGATTGCGCAGATGCGCAACAGCGGGCGGCTGCTGGTGGGGGCGCTGGGCGGCTATCTGGTCTCGCTGCTGCTGATCCTGGTGCTGGCGCCGGGGATCGTTCAGGCCTATCTGGTCGAGCCCAACGAGCTGGAGCTGGAGACGCCCTTCCTGCGCCACAACATCGCGCTGACGCGCAAGGCCTACCAGCTCGACAAGGTCGAGGAGCGCTCCTACGAGGCCCTCCAGGACCTGACGCCGGAGGCGCTGGCGCGCAACCGGCAGACCGTCGACAACATCCGCGTCTGGGACTGGAAGCCGCTCAGCGTGACCTTCCGCCAGCTCCAGCAGATCCGGACCTATTACGCGTTCGGCGACGTGGACGTGGACCGCTATCGGGTCGACGGCGCCACGAGGCAGGTCATGCTGGCGGCCCGCGAGCTGTCCGACACGCTGCCGGTCAAGGCGCGCACCTGGCTCAACCGCCACCTGCAATACACCCATGGCTACGGCCTGGCCATGAGCCTGGCGGCGGAGAAGGGTACGGAGGGCGACCCGGTCCTGCTGGTGCGCGATCTGCCGCCCCGCAGCGAGGCCGGGCTCTCGGTCGCCGAGCCCGCGATCTACTACGGCGAGAACATGTCCGGTTACCGCATCGTCGCTACGGGTGTCCGCGAGTTCAGCTATCCGAAGGGCGACGAGAACGTCTATACGCGCTACGACGGCACGGGCGGGGTGGCGATCGACGCTTTCTGGAAGCGCCTGCTCTTCGCCTGGCACCAGTTCGACGCCAACATCGCCATCACGTCCTACATCGACGACCGGAGCCGCATCCAGTTCTGGCGCAACGTCCAGGAGCGGGTGGGCCGCGCCGCGCCCTTCCTGCGCCTCGACGCGGACCCCTATATCGTGCTGAGCGGCGGCCGGCTCTACTGGATCCAGGACGCCTATACCGAGTCCTCCGAGTTCCCGTATTCGGAGCCCCACGGGCCCGGCTACAACTACATCCGGAACTCGGTGAAGGCGGTGGTGGACGCCTATGACGGGGACGTCGCCTTCTATGTGATGGACACGGACGACCCGGTGCTGGCCGTCTACCGGTCGGCGCTCCCTGAGCTTTTCCGCGACCTGGACGCGATGCCCGCGGAGCTGCGCCGCCACCTGCGCTACCCGCAAGACCTTTTCGAGGCCCAGGTGGCGAAATACAGCACCTACCACATGACCGTGCCGCAGGTGTTCTACAACAGCGAGGACCCCTGGGCCGCGCCGCGGGAGAAGTATGGCGGCGAGGTCATCGACATGGAGCCCTACTATGTCCTGGTGCGGCTGCCGGGCGAGGCCGATCTGCAGTTCCTGCTGATGACCCCGCTGACGCCCGCCAAGCGGCCCAACATGATCGCTTGGATGGCCGCGCGCAGCGACATTCCCGGCTATGGCGAGCTGCTGGTCTACAAGCTGCCCAAGGAACGGCTGATCCACGGGCCCATCCAGGTCGAGGCGACCATCGACCAGGACACGCTGATCTCCCAGCAGCTCTCGCTTTGGGACCAGCGCGGCTCGCGCGTCATCCGAGGCAATCTGCTGGTGATTCCCATCGACCATTCGTTCATCTATGTGGAGCCGGTCTATCTGATCGCCGAGGACTCGGCGATCCCGCAGCTCAAGCGGGTGATCGTCAGCGACGGCCAGCGCATCGCCATGGAGCCGACCCTGCGCGACGCGCTGAACGTGGTCTTCGGGGTGAGACGCGGGGGCCCGGAACCGGAGCCGGCCAGCGCGGAGGCGGACAGCCTCGCCGAGGCGCGAAAGGCGCTGACGGCGGCCGAGCAGGCGCTGCGCGACGGCGACTGGAGCCTGTTCGGCCGCAGCATGCAGAGGCTGAGGCAGCTCCTCGGGGACTAATCGCAAGAAGGGACACATCCATGGCTGACGATTGCAGGATTTGCACGGCCGAGGCCGTCCAGACGGCGGAGAGCGGACTGGCGCAGGCCTCGCGCTTCCCGGCGCCGGCCTTCGACAATCACCTGGTCGTGGGCACCACCGCCCACAAGGACCTCGCCGACGTCACCCCCGACGAGTGGCACGCCATCGGCGAGCTGATCGGCCAGCTCGCGCGCGAGGCCGGCGGCGGGCCCGACTTCGAGAAGCTCTACCTCCTGGCCATCGGCGACGCCGACAAGGGCCACTTCCACCTGCATCTGGTGCCTAAGCGAACCGCCGACCCCGGCCTCGGCACCTTCATCTTCGGCCCCGACGGCTGGAACGCGAAGCGGGGCTAGGAGCCCTTCGGATCGAAAGGGCCTGCCGGTCTAGCCTCACTGAGGCCGTCAGGCGAAGAGCAACATGTGTCGCGTCAAAGGCCCTGGAGACTAGAGCATGTCGCGATCATTCTGATTCGCGCCATTGCTCTAGACAGCCGAGCGCGGCGGATAGAGAGCGCCACCCCCCTCAAAGCGTCTTGCGGGCCTTGATGGCGGCGGCCAGCGTGCCTTCGTCGAGATAGTCGAGCTCGCCGCCGACGGGGACGCCGTGGGCGAGGCGCGAGACGGTGACGCCGCAGTCGGCGAGCCGGTCCATCAGATAGTGCGCCGTGGACTGGCCCTCGACCGTGGCGTTGAGGGCCAGCAGGATCTCCTTGACCTCGGGCGCGCGGGCGCGCTCCACCAGCTTGGCGATGTTCAGATCCTCCGGGCCGACGCCGTCGAGCGGCGACAGCGTGCCGCCCAGCACGTGATAGCGGGCGTTGATCACGGCCGCCCGCTCCAGGGCCCACAGGTCGCCGACCTCCTCCACCACGCACAGGATCGACGGATCGCGACGGGCGTCCTGGCAGATCGTGCAGGGCACGATGGTGTCCACATTGCCGCATTCGGGGCAGATCACGATCTTCGCCGCCGCCTCGGCCATGGCCCCGGCGAGCGGGCCGAGCAACTGGTCCTTGCGCTTGACCAGATGCAGCGCAACGCGGCGCGCCGAGCGCGGCCCCAGCCCCGGCAGGCGCGCCAGGAGCTGGATCAGGCGCTCGATCTCGGGCCCGGCGACGGCGCGGCTCATGTCGGCGGCCTCCGGCCCCTCACACTCATGGCAAAGTGCGAGGCCCGTCTCAGAACAGCTTCAGGCCGGGCGGCAGCGGCAGGCCGCCCGTGAGCGCCTTCATCTTGTCCTGCATCGCGCCTTCGATCTTCGACTTGGCGTCGTTGTGGGCGGCGACGATCAGGTCCTCCAGGATCTCGGTCTCGTCGGGCTTGACCAGGCTCTCGTCGAGCTTGAGGGCCTTCATCTCGCCCTTGCCGTTCAACGTGACCGTGACCAGTCCGGCGCCCGCCGTGCCGTGCAGCTCCATCTGCTCCAGCTCGGCCTGCATCTCCGCCATACGGCTCTGGAGCTGCTGCGCCTGCTTCATCATATTCGTGAAATCTTTCATCGCCCTGATCTCGTCCTTTCTGGTCAGGCCTCTTCGTCCGGCGTGCGCTGCACGGGCCGGACATCGACGATCTCGGCTTCCGGGAACTGGTCGAAGACGGCCTGCACCGCGGGGTGCGCGGCCACGGCCTCGCGCTCCTGCTGCCTGCGCTCCCGTTTCACCTCGCCCACCGTCTTCTCGCCCTCCTCCTCGGAGACCGCGACGATCCAGCGCTCGCCGGTCCATTGCTTCAGCCGGTCCCCCAGCTCGTTGGCGATCGTCCTGGGCGCCTCGGGCAACAGGCGCAGCTCGATATGGCCCGGCCGGAACCGCACCAGCCTGACCTGCTCCTCGAGCGCCCGGCAGAGCTGCAGCTCCCGGTTCCGGTCCGCAAGCGCCACCACGTCCTCGAAGCTCCGAAGCGCCACCTCGGGCAGCGTCGCGGGCGCGGGCGCGGCCGCGATGTCCGGCACTTCGACCGGCTCGGCGGCGGCACCGACCGCGGCGCGCACGGGCGCTGCCGGCGCAGCCATCGACGGGGCGTCGTCATGCGTGCCGCCAGGGGGCGGCGGCGCGGCGGGCTCCCGCTCGGCGGGCGCGTGCCCGGCCCGGCGGATCAGCTCGTCCGGCGGCGGCAGCTCCGCCGCATAGGCCAGCCGCACCAGCACCATCTCGGCCGCCACCAGCGGGCGCGGCGCGGTCGGGACCTCGCCCAAGCCCTTCAGAAGCATCTGCCAGGCCCGCGCCAGCACCGACATGGCGAGCCGGCCGGCCAGATCGCCGGCGCGCGCCAGCTCCGCCTCGCTCAGGGTCGGATCGGCGGCCTCGGCGCCGGCGGCCTTGATGCGCGTCACCACATGCACCGCCTCCGCCATGTCGGAGAGGATCTGCGCGGGCTCCGCGCCGTCCTCGTAGAGCGCCGAAAGGGAGCCGAGAGCCGCGCCGGCGTCGCCCTTCAGCACCGTCTCCAGCAGATCGAAGACCCGGGTGCGCTCGGCCACGCCGAGCATGGCGCGCACGTCGCCCGCGGCCACCGGGCCCGTGGCATGGGCCATGACCTGGTCGAGGATCGAGAGTCCGTCGCGCACCGAGCCCTCGGCCGCGCGCGCGATCAGGGTCACGGCCTGGTCGTCCACGGCGATGCCCTCACGCTCGGCGATGCCCTTGAAATGCGACCGCAGCAGCTCGACGTCGACCCGGCGCAGGTCGAACCGCTGGCAGCGCGAGAGCACGGTCACCGGCACCTTGCGGATCTCGGTGGTGGCGAAGATGAACTTCACGTGCTCCGGCGGCTCCTCCAGCGTCTTCAACAGCGCGTTGAAGGCCGCCTTGGAGAGCATATGCACCTCGTCGATCACATAGACCTTGTAGCGCGCATAGGCCGGCCGGTAGCGCACGCTGTCGATGATCTCGCGGACGTTCTCCACGCCCGTGTGGGAGGCGGCGTCGATCTCCAGCACGTCCGGGTGGCGAGACTCCATGATCGCGACGCAGTGCTCGCCGATCTCGGCCATATCCACGGTCGGCCCCGCGTCGCCCTCCGGCCCCACATAGTTGAGGGCACGCGCGACGATGCGCGCCGTCGTGGTCTTGCCGACGCCCCTGACGCCGGTCAGCATGTAGGCCTGCGCGATGCGCCCGGTGCGGAAGGCGTTGCGCAGGGTCTGCACCATGGCGTCCTGGCCGATCAGGTCGTCGAAGGTCTGCGGCCGATAGCGCCGGGCGAGCACCGTATAGGCGCCGTCCTCGCCGGCACGCCCGCCGGCTTCCGCTCCAATGTCCGTATCCGAGAGCGCCATGTCCTCAAGCGTCTTGCGTTTCGGGTGAGACCGCCAAGGTCATCGGCGGGAGGCCCTAGGCCTCCGCGTCTGCACTGGCGCGGTAAAGCGGGAGGCTGGACACGCAACCCGTGTCTGACTCGTTAGGGCTGCTTCCTTCCGGACCTGACCCGGTTGGCGAGAGACCCGTCTGCCGCCAACCTCCCGGGCCGATTATACCCTTGGATGGGGTGACGCTGACAAGGGGTGATGGGGCCGCATGGCCCGCTCTTGTGTTCGCCGGAGCGACGACCCAGAATGCGGCCGCTCCGAACAGGATTCTAGGGCCTGTTGAGGTTCACGTTGCGGATGCTGGTTTTGCGAGATTGGCTCAGCTTTAGGAACGAGGGCGTAGGACATGCAGCGCATATTCAAGCCCGAGTGACGCGGAGATGGGCCAATCTCGCAAAATCCTGGAGGGACGGGTCCCATTCGAGGGCTGGCCAGGCGCGGAAAGCGACGTAGTGCCTCTCCACTTCTAGCTTTTCGCAACGACGTCCAGCCCTCGAATGGGACCCGCCAGCACCGCAACGTGAACCTCAACAGGCCCTAAGTTTCCATGAACGCTCCCGACCGGCTTCCGATTCCGACCATCGGCTCCGCCCGCGTCTTCGACCGCAGATGCGAGAAGCGCCACGACGCGGCCTGGGTCGACGCGCGCCGGTCCGATTCGCAATCCCGGTTCCTGCTGCTGGTGGACCTGAAGGTCGCCATCGAATCGAGCGCGGACCGCAGCCGGGCGGCCCTGCGCTGGCTGTCGCTCGACGAGGTGACGGCGCTCGGCGCCGACCCGACCGAGTTCGTGCTGCTCGGCAGCGACGGCGAGGACAGGACCTATTTCGCGGTCGGCCTCGCCGCCGCGTCGGTCGACGAGGCGGCCCTGAAGCCCCTGGTCGACTTGAGGAGCCTGGCCATTCAGGGCGCCATCGACCCCGACGACCTGGCCATCGCGGGCGCCGCGCGCTCGGTGCTCGGCTGGCGCGACCTGCACCGCTGCTGCGGATGCTGCGGCGGGCGCACCAGGGCGCGGGACGCCGGCTGGCGCCGGCAATGCTGGGCCTGCGGACAAAGCTATTTCCCGCGCTCCGACCCGGCCGTCATCATGGTCGTGACCGACGGCGAGCGCTGCCTGCTGGGGCACGAGCACCGCTTCGTGGAGAACCTCTATTCGGTGCTCGCCGGCTTCGTGGAGCCCGGCGAGGACATCGAGAACGCCGTCCGGCGCGAGATCCACGAGGAGGTCGGCGTCGAGATCGGCGCGGTCACCTATCTGGGCAGCCAACCCTGGCCGTTCCCCCATTCGCTGATGATCGGCTGCTGGGCCGAGGCGCGCACCACGGAGCTGACCATCGACAGATCGGAGCTGATCGACGCCCGCTGGGTCACCCGCGCGGCGGCCCAACGCATGCTGCGCGGCGAGCATGAGGAGGGCATCATCGTGCCGGGCCCCCACTCCATCGCCCATGCGCTGATCGTCAGCTTTGCGGAGAGCGGTGCATAGAGCTTTTCGGGCTTTGTCGAAGCTGCCCAACACTCTCGTCATTCCTGCGAAAGCAGGAATCCATTTACAGGTGCCAAACGAATAGGGATGACCGGCTCGTGCACGGGCCTCTCCGGGGACCATTGTGCGGGTCATGCATTGCGCCGCCAGCGCCAATGGATTCCTGCTTTCGCAGGAATGACGGAGTTTATTAGTTGGGGCGGATCAGCTCGCCTTGGCGACGGGCTGCTCCTGGCGCGGGAAGAACAGCCGGGCGATCTCGTCCGCCGGTTTCGGCGGGCTGAACAGATAGCCCTGGATCTCGGTATAGCCTTCGGCGTGAACGCGCCTGAGCTGCTCCTCGGTCTCGACGCCCTCCGCCGTGGTCACCATGCCGAGGCTGTTTCCGAGGCTGGCCACGGCGCGGATGATGGCCACGGCGTCCTCGCCGTCGCCGAGATCGCCGACGAACGAGCCGTCGATCTTGATCTTGTCGAACGGGAAGCTGCGCAGATAGCTGAGCGAGGAATAGCCGGTGCCGAAGTCGTCCATGGCGATGCGCACGCCGAGGCCGCGCAGCTGATGCAGGATGTTCAGCGTCTCTTCGTTGTTCTGCAGGAGCACGGATTCCGTGATCTCCAGCTCGAGCCTGTCGGCCGCGAGCCCCGAGGCCGCGAGCGCGTTCACGACCGCCGGCACCAGGTTGCCGCTCTTGAACTGAACGGGCGACAGGTTGACCGCGACCTTCACCGTGTCGGACCAGTCGGCGGCCTCCGCGCAGGCCTGCCGGATCACCCATTCGCCGAGGGGAACGATCAGCCCGATCTCCTCCGCGAGCGGGATGAACTCCGCCGGCGAGACCAGGCCGCGCTCGGGATGGCGCCAGCGCAGCAGCGCCTCGAAGCCGGACACCTCCTTGGAGCGCAGGCTGAAGAGCGGCTGATAGTGCAGCTCGAACTGGCCGGCCTCCAAGGCCTTGCGCAGGTCCAGCTCCAGCGTGCGGCGGGCCTTCATGCGCGCGTCCATCTCGGACTCGAAGAAGCGGTAGAGCCCGCGGCCGTCGCCCTTGGCGCGGTAGAGCGCCATATCGGCATTCTTCAGGAGCTGGTGCGGGTCGCCGCCGTCGTCGGGCGCGATGGCGATGCCGATGCTGGTCTCGACCACCACCTGATGCTCGCCGAGCTCGAAAGGCGCCTTGATGGCCTCGCAGATCCTGTCGGCGAGCGCCGTGGCGTCGCGCGGCTGGGCCGTCGACGTCTGCACCACCGCGAACTCGTCGCCGCCGAGCCGCGCGATCGTATCGGTCTCGCGCGTGCATTCCGCCAGCCGCTCGGCCACGGCCTTCAGCAGCTCGTCGCCCACGGGATGGCCGAGCGTGTCGTTGACGCTCTTGAACTGGTCGAGATCGAGGCACAGCACCGCGAACTTCTCGCCGCGCCGCGTCCGGGCCAGCGCCTCCTCGATGCGGTGTCCGAGCAGCGTCCGGTTGGGCAGATCGGTGAGCGCGTCGTGATGCGCCATATGCGCGATCTGCTGCTCGATGCGTTGCAGGTCCGTCACGTCTTCATGGGTTGCGACCCAGCCGCCGTCCGGCATCGGGCGGTGCGAGATGGAGATCACCCGGCCGTCCGTCAGCTCCTGGATCTTGGTGGAGGCGTCGGCTTCCTCGACCGCGGCAAGGCGCTCCTCGATATAGGCCTCGGGCGTGTCGCCGGCGTAGACGCCGCTCTGGATGCGATGCTCCAGGATCTTGCGGAGCGGCGTGCCCGGCTCGGCCAGCTCGTAGGCCAGGCCGTACATCTCCACATAGCGGTCGTTGCAGACGACCAGCCGCTTCTCGGCGTCGAACATGCAGAGCGCCAGCGACATGTTCTCGAGCGCGATGTTGAAGCGGTCGTTCTGCGCGACCAGCTCGGCGTCCCGCCGGTCCAGCTCGGCAAGGGCCGCCTCCGCCCGCTGCCGGGCGCCTTTGGCCGCCTCCAGGTTCTGCCGCGCCGCCTCCAGCGCCTCCGCATAGTCGGCGGCGTGGGCGGCCTCGGAGAGGAGGCCGCGCGCCTTCTGCGTGGCAAAGGCGAGGAAGAGCGTCAGGGCCGCGAGCGCGACGCCCTTCTCCAGCTCGGCGCCCAGCAGGATCTCATGGGAGGTGAGATAACGCGGGTAGGCATCGGTGAGCGCGGCCGTGCCATCCCGGAGCACCGAGAGCGCCACGAGCGCGCCCCATCCCACGACCGCCGTCGTCCCGGCGATCAGGATCGGGCGCGGATGGAACCTGAGCGCACGGAGCGCGACCAGGGCGAACAGGAGCGCGAAAGAGGGCGATTTCAGAACCGCGCCCGCCGGATGCCCGTAGGCGGACTGATAGCTCCAGATCAGGGCGAGAAAGATCGCGATGTCGCAGACCGTGAGCGCGTCGGCGAGGCGCTCCGGCAGCTTCTTCAGCGTTGCGAGCCACAGCCGGACGGCCGATGTCCCGATCAGCCCCCCGAGCGCGCCCAGCACCCAGGGATTGGCGGACTGGAGGGTGTCGTTGGACAGGGCCAGGGCGTGCAGCAGCAGCACGAAACAGGAGATCGCGGCCTGGCCGGCGGCCATGGCCTTCTCGCCCCGGACATCGTGGTGACGCAGAGATTGCTGCAGACGGTCCGGCTTCGCGTCGCCGGTCGCCGCATCCATAGCCTTCGGATCGCGACCGGCCGCCGGCCCCCCCTGTGACACCGAGTTTTCCGCCGGCACGCCACCCATTCCAACTCACCGCAACAGGATATCCGAGCAATCAGGGAGCGGAATATTTACTTCCAACCCTTGAATCGCGAAGGTTATTTAACCCAATATTCGTTAATGCTTCGCGAATCGGGCCTCTCGGTGAGAAGCCAGCCCTTTCAAGAGCGCCGTTCTCTGAGAACCCGGCCCGAGGCTCAGCCCGCCTGCCCGGCCGCCAGCGCGGCCAACGGGTCGCTCAGGCGCGCGATCTCCTTGCGGAACGGGCTGGCCGGGTAGGTGCCGAGCACGCGCACCTCGCTGGAGAAGAACGCCAGCTCCTCCATGGCCAGGCGCACCGGGCGCTCGGTCGGGTGGCCCTCGATATCCGCATAGAACATGGTGGCATTGAAGCTGCCCTCGAGCTGATAGGATTCGAGCTTGGTCATGTTCACGCTGTTGGTGGCGAAACCGCCGAGCGCCTTGTAGAGCGCGGCCGGCACGTTGCGCACGCGGAAGATGAAGGTGGTGACGACCGGGCCGTCGTCGACCTCCGCATCGTCGGGCTCGGCCGACAGGATCACGAACCGGGTGGTGTTGTGGGTGGCGTCCTCGATGTCGCGACGCACGATGGTCAGGCCATTGATCTCGGCTGCCAGCTCGGTGGCGATCGCGGCCACGGTCGGATCGCCCAGCTCCGCCACCAGGCGCGCCGAGCCGGCCGTGTCCGCCTCCCGCACGGGCGTCAGGCCCAGCTCGCGGATGACCTTGCGGCACTGGCCGAGCGCCATGGTGTGGCTCAGCACCTTCTTCAGGGTCTCGGGCTTCGCCCCCGGCAGCGCCATGAGCTGGTGCCGCACGCGCTCGAAATGCTCGCCGACGATGTAGAGACCGGACTCGGGCAACAGGTGATGGATGTCCGCGACGCGCCCGGCGACCGAGTTCTCGATCGGGATCATGGCGTAGTGCGCCTCGCCCGACTTCACCGCCGAGAGCGTGTCCTCGAAGGTGGCGCAGGGCACCGGCTCCATGTCGGGATGCGCATGCAGGCAGGCCAGGTGCGAGTTCGCGCCCGGCTCGCCCTGATAAACCATTTTGTCGTGCCCGGATGCGGTCATGGGAGAATCGGCTGTGCGGAGGGTCGGGTGGGTTCAATCGGGCGCGGACAGAAGCGCGCGCGCCCGCTCAAGGTCGGCCGGAGTATCGACACCGAGGGGGACCGTGTCAACGAGCGCAACGTCGATGCGCATGCCGGCCTCGAGCGCCCTGAGCTGCTCCAGCTTCTCGCGCCTTTCGAGCCCCGAGGGCGGCAGCGCCACGAAGCGCGCGAGCGCGGCGCGCCGGAAGGCGTAGATGCCGATATGGTGGTAGAGCGGGCCGTCGCCATAAGGCGCCGTCGCCCGCGTGAAATAGAGCGCCCTGAGGCACCTGCCGTCGTCCAGCGGCGTGCCCACGGCCTTGACCACATGCGGGTCCGTGCGCTCCTCCGGGTCGACGATCTCGGCGGCCAGGGTCGCGATGTCCACCTCGGCGTCGGCGAGCGGCGCGACGCAGGCCCCGATCAGCGCCGGCGCCAGCGTCGGCAGGTCGCCCTGCAGGTTGACGACCACGTCCACCGCCGCGTCCGGATCGAGCGCCGCGACCGCCTCGAACACCCGGTCCGAGCCGCTCTGATGGTCCGCGCGGGTCAGCACCGCCTCACCGCCCTCCGCCTCCACCGCGGCCATGACCTCGGCGGCGTCGGTGGCCACCACGACCCGACCCGCACCCGACTCCATCGCCCGGCGCCAGACATGCACGATCATCGGCGCGCCGGCGATGTCGGCCATGGGCTTGCCGGGCAGCCGCGTCGCCTGCATGCGGGCCGGAATGACGATGAGGGTCTGGGTCATGGGCAGATCCTGGCGCGGCGGGACCGCGACCAACAGCCAGTTGCAACTCGGCGAGCACGCTCTATAGTCGGCGCCGATTCAAGGCGCTCAGCCACGGTTTCGTGCAACTCATAGGTGATTGAGGCGGCAATCCATGGACTCTTTCGAACTCAACAAGATCGTCGGCGGTGTCCTGTTCGCACTGCTCATGATCTTCGGCGCGAGGACCGTGTCCGATATCATGTTCGCAAGCCAGGCACCAGAGAAGCCGGGATATGTCGTGGCGACGATCACCGAAGGCGGCGGCGAGGCCCCCGCCGAGAAGGCCGAGCCCGCCATTTCGGTCGCCGAGCTCCTGAAGACCGCCAGTGTCGAGAAGGGCGAGAGATCCTTCAGGAAATGCGCCGCCTGCCACACCGTCGATAAGGGCGGCGCCAGGAGGGTCGGTCCCAATCTCTTCGACATCGTCGGCCGCGCCCTGGGGGCGGTGGACGGCTTCTCCTACTCGTCCGCCTTGATGGAGAAGGGGGGCGAGTGGACCTACGAGGCGCTCGATGCCTTCATCGCCAAGCCGAAAGACTTCATCCCCGGCACCAAGATGGCCTTCGTCGGCATCAGGAAGCCCGACGAGCGGGCCAACCTGATCGCCTATCTGCGCAGCCTGAGCGACGCGCCCAAGCCGCTGCCATAGCCCGGCGCCGGTCGGCCCAGCGGATGCCGGTCTCGCGGCCGCCACAGGCTTCGCGCCCGCCCGCGGCCGGCCGAGATAACCTAATTTTAATTTGAGCACGCCAGATGCGCGCGCCATGTTAGAACGGTGCCCCTCGAAACGAGGCGCATTGCCCGTTTCCGTGGTCTTCGAATGTAAGATGTCAGGTCCATGATCATCCGTTCAGTCGTTCACAGTATCGTCGCTCTGAGCCTCCTGATCCTCGCGCCAGCCCTGGCCCATGCCGCAGAGCCCAAGCGCCACCACGCGCTCTCCCTGATCGAAACCCCGAAATACCCGCCGGACTTCACGCATTTCGACTACGTCAACCCGGATGCGCCGAAGGGCGGCACGGTGCGCATGGCGGCCCTCGGCAGCTTCGACAGCCTCAATCCGGTTCTGTTCAGAGGCGAAGCGGCGACGGGGCTCGGCCTGATCTACGAGAGCCTGATGGCCGACAGCATCCAGGAGCCGTCGACCTCCTACGGGCGGATCGCGGAGTGGGTCAGCCATCCGGAAGACTTCTCCTCCGTCACCTTCAAGCTGCGCGACGCGGCCCGCTGGCACGACGGCAAGCCGATCACCGTCGAGGACGTGATCTTCAGCCTGGAGATGACCAAGAAGGCGAACCCGCGCTGGGCCTTCTACTACAAGAACGTGGTCAAGGCCGAGAAGACCGGCGAGCGCCAGGTGACCTTCACCTTCGACGTCAAGGACAACCGGGAGCTGCCGCTGATCATGGGCCAGCTCACCGTGCTGCCGAAGCATTACTGGACCGGCACCGACGCCAACGGCGAGAAGCGCGACCTGCTGAAGACCACCCTCGAGCCGCCGATCGGATCCGGACCCTATCGGATCAAGGAGGTGAAGGCCGGCCGCACCATCGTCTACGAGCGCGTCGAGGACCACTGGGGCGCCGACCTGCCGGTCAACCGCGGCCAGTACAATTTCGATGAGGTGCAGTTCGAGTATTACCGCGACTCGACGGTGGCGCTGGAGGCCTTCAAGGCCGACCGGCTGGACCTGCGCGTCGAGAACAGCGCCAAGGACTGGGCCACCGCCTACGACTTCAAGGCCGCCGACGAGGGCTGGGTGAGCCGCCGCAAGGTCTATCTCAACACTGCCCAGCGCATGCAGGGCTTCATCTTCAACACGCGGCGCAAGAAATTCGACGACCCGCGCGTGCGCCAAGCCTTCAACCTCGCCTACGATTTCGAGTGGGCCAACAAGAACCTGTTCTACGGGCAGTATCAGCGCGTTGAGAGCTATTTTCAGAACACCGAGCTGGCCGCGACCGGGCTGCCGGAGGGCCTGGAGCTGGAGATCCTGACGCCGCTGAAGGACAAGATCCCGCCCGAGGTCTTCACCAAGCCCTTCGCGAGCCCGGTGAACGCCAGCCCGCGCGACTTCCGCAAGCATCTGCGCCAGGCCAAGAAGCTCCTGGCCGAAGCGGGCTGGACCGTGAAGGACGGCGCCCTGACCAACGCGACCACCGGCGAGGCCATGACCGTCGAGTTCCTGCTGGTGTCGCCGGCCTTCCAGCGCGTGGTGCAGCCCTACGCCCGCAACCTGGAACGGCTCGGCATCGCGTCGACGATCCGGCTGATCGACTCCGCCCAGTACGGGCGCCGCATCCAGGAGTTCGACTACGACGTCATCGTCGGCGGCTGGGGCCAGTCGCACTCGCCCGGCAACGAGCAGCGTGACTACTGGGGTAGCCCTGCCGCCGGCAAGCCGGGCAGCCGCAACCTGGCCGGCATCGAGAACCCGGCCGTCGACACGCTGATCGACCGCATCATCTTCGCCAAGGACCGCGCCGAGCTGGTGGCCGCGACCCGCGCGCTGGACCGGGTGCTCTTGTGGAACCATTACGTGGTGCCGCAATGGTTCGCTCCCTATACCAGGCTCGCCTATTGGAACCGCTTCGCGCACAAGGAGACCCTGCCGATCGTGCCGGTCGACTGCACGGCGGACTGCGTGACGGCCAAGCTTAGCGATCCGCGCACCAAGAAGATGCTCGGCATCGGGTTCCTCACCACCTGGTGGTACGACAAGGCGGCGGCGGCCAAGCTCGCCGCGGTGCGCTGAGCCATGGGCGCTCGCAACGCCGGCCGGCGCTCCTGGCAGACAACGGCCTTCTGCGCGCTGGTGCTGGCGGCGGGACTGGCCACAAGCGCGGAAGCCCAGAAGAGCCACGGCCTCTCCGCCTTCGGCGAGCTGAAATATCCCAAGAACTTCAAGCACTTCGACTATGTGAACCCGCAGGCGCCGAAGGGCGGGCGGCTCTCCATGATCGGCACCGCCGGCCTCATCACCTTCAACACCCTGAACGGCTTCATCCTGAAGGGCGACGCGGCCCAGGGCCTGGGCTACCTGTTCGACAGCCTGATGGTGCGCGCCCAGGACGAGCCGGACGCCATGTACGGGCTGGTCGCCCATTCGGTCGAGCTGTCCGAGGACCGCAAGATCGCGACCTTCTTCCTCAGGCCCGAGGCCCGCTTCGCCGACGGCTCGCCGGTCACGGCGGAAGACGTCGCCTTCTCGCTGAAGATCATCAAGGAGCAGGGCCACCCCAGGCTGGCGCTGCCGCTCAGGGACGTCGCCGAGGCCACCGCCCTGGACCTGCACACCATCCGCTACCGCTTCACCGGCCAGCGCACCCGCGACCTGCCGCTGATCGTGGCCAGCCTGCCGGTCCTCTCCAAGGCCTACTACACGGAGCACCCCTTCGATCAGACCACCATGGACCCGCCGCTCGGCAGCGGGCCCTACAAGGTCGACACCTTCGCCCAGGGCCGCTACATCGTCTATCGTCGGCGCGACGACTATTGGGCCAAGGATTTGCCCGTGAATGTGGGCCGCTACAACTTCGACGAGCTGCGCTACGAGTATTTCCGTGACCGAACGGCCGAGTTCGAGGCGCTGAAGGCGGGCGAGTACGACCTGCGCGAGGAGTTCACCTCCAAGACCTGGATGACCGAGTACGATATCCCGCAGGTGCACAGCAAGCGGCTCCTGCGGCTCGAGCTGCCCGACGAG
>JAKSBI010000774.1 GCA_022361215.1 Hyphomicrobiales bacterium
ATGTCGATGTCGCCGTGATCGGCGAAGCGGATCATGGCCTGCGCGTTGGTCTCGCGAACCTGGCGCCGCGTCTCCTCCAGGGTCTCGCTGTCGGCGAGGTCCACCTTGTTGAGCACCAGCATGTCGGCCTTCGCGATTTGCGAGGTGAAGAAGGGGCCCAGCGCGAACTTGATCTTGGCGAACTTGGCGGCGTCGACGACGGTCGTGATCGGCCCCAGCTCGTAACTCTCGTGGAACGACGGGTCGTTGAAGGTGGCGATCATCTCTTCGGGCTCGGCAACCCCGGTGGCCTCGATCACGATGTGGTCCAGCGGCGCCCGCGCGCCGAGCTCCTCGATGGCGTTCAGCAGCGAGCCCTTGAGCGTGCAGCAGAGACAGCCGGAGCTCAGCTCCACCAAATCGATGTCGTTGCCCTGCAGGATGGCGCCGTCGACGCCCACGTCCCCGAACTCGTTGACGATCAGCGCCAATCGCTCGCGCGGGCCCCATTCCTCCAGAATGCGCCGCGCCAGCGTGGTCTTGCCCGATCCCAGAAATCCGAACAGAAGGTCGATCCGCATCTCACTCTCCGGCCGTCGCCATTTCCGCCCGCGGCTCAGAGGCGGGCGGATCTCCGGCAAATTTCATGCCCTCGATGAAAACGTCCTGGAAGTCCGGCCGCGCCGCCAGCGCCACATGCTCCATGCGCGCCGCCAGCTCCTCCGTCCGCTTGCGCTCGGTCTCCGAGAGCAACGCCATCTGCGCGCCGAGCGCGGCCGCGTTGCCGACATAGGCGACACGGTCCGACGGCAGCTCCGGCAGCAGGCGGATCTTCAGGGCGCTTTCCACGTCGATATAGTTCCCGAAGCCGCCGCAGAGCATCAGCTCGCTCAGGGCCTCGCCGGGCACCTCCATCACCTTCTGCAGCATGGCCACGCCGGAATAGATGGCGCTTTTGGCGAGCTGCAGCTGGCGGATGTCGCCCTGGGTCAGGGTGACGTTCTCGGACTTGCCCGACTGGTCCTCCCAGACCAGCACGAATTCCATGCCATGCGCGTCCTTGACGAAACGCTTGGCGACCGCAGGCGGCAAGGCGTCGAGATCCTTGCGACGGAAGAGGCCGCTCCGGTCCATGACCCCGGCGTCGATCATCTTGGCGCAGGCGTCGAGGAGGCCAGACCCGCAGATACCGCTCGCGGCCTGGCCGCCGATCACGGTACAGGTCACGTCCGATCCGATCTCGACGCGCTCGATGGCGCCGACCGCCCCGCGCATGCCATGGCGGATCTGGGCGCCCTCGAAAGCGGGACCGGCCGGCGCCGAGCACGCCATCAGGCGGTCGCGACCGCCCATGACCACCTCGCCGTTGGTGCCGATATCGACGAGCGCGCGCGTCTCCTCGCTCTCATAGATACGCGTGGCCAGCACGCAGGCCATGGTGTCGGCCCCCACGAAGCCAGCCACGATCGGCAGCGTGCAGATCCGGGCGTTCGGCGCTGCCTTGAGGGGCAGATCGTTCGCGGGCATGACGAGCGCGTCCCGCACCACCGGTGCATAGGGCGCGAGCCCCACATGGGAGACGTCGATGCCGAGCAGGATGTGGTGCATGCAGGTATTGCCCACCACGACGATCTTGTAGACGTGGTCGGGCGAGACCTCGGCTTCGGCGCAAGCCTGCTTGATAAAGTCGTTCAGGGCGTTGAGCGCCTTGGCGCGGAGCGTCTGCAGCTTCTTCAGATCGAACTGGGCGAAGGCGATGCGCGACATCAGATCGCCGCCATAAGGCGCCTGCGGGTTCATGCCGCCGACGGCGGCGAGCTCCTCGCCCGTTTGCAGATCCAGCAATGTGGCGACGATGCTGGTGGTGCCGATGTCGAAGGCCATGCCATAGGCCTGCTCCGACGTGTCGCCCGCCTCGATATCGATGATCCGGTCCTGGAACGTGGTCACCGTGATCCGGCCGCGCTGCTCGCGCAGAACCACCGGCAGCTTGCGCAGCACGTCCAGCGGCATCTCCCGCGAGACCTCCGCGTCCAGCGCCTCGAGCACCTCCTCGTGATCCGAGGACTGGTGGTGCTCGCTGGTCGGCGCCTTGGCCTCGACCACGTGTTTGACGACGCCCGAGTCGAGGACGAAGCCCGCGTCGTCGCCGACCTTGCGCTCGGAGCCCAGGATCTGATGACCGACCTCCGAGCGCGGCGGCACCGCCATCACGATGCAATCGTCTGTCAGCTTGGTCTGGCAGGCCAGCCTGAAGCCGTCGCGAACCGCGTCGTGGCCGAGCTGGATGGTGTCCTGCACGGTCGGCGGCGGCACGACGCCCTCGACGACCTTGATACGGCAGCTGCGGCAGCGGCCCCGCGCGCCGCAGGTCGCAACGATCTCGACGCCCGCCGCGTGGGCCGCGTCGAGCACGGAGGCGCCGCGCAGCGCTTCCGTCTGGCGCTCGCGGCCATCTTCCTCGGCACTCTGAAACGTGACCTTGACGCGATCTGCCATGCGCAGTCCCGATGCCCTAGAGCCTGTCGCGATCATTCTGATTCGCGCCATTGCTCTCGCTCTTTGGTGAAGCATGTCTTTTGTCCCGAAACCGGCACCCACTTTCGGGAGACATGCTTTAGGACCGATCAGCCGGTCCGTGCTCTTCTCGCGGCCAATGCCCGCAAAGCCCCATCAGTTCCAGGCTTCGCGCGGCTCCTCGACCAGCCTCAGCGCCAGCTTGACCGCCTCCACCGCGTCCTTGCCCCAACCGTCGGCGCCGCACTCATCGGCCCACTCCTGCGACGTCGGCGCGCCGCCGATCAGGATCTTCACCTTGTTGCGGTGTCCGGCCTTCTCGAACTCCTCGATGGTCACCTTCTGATAGTAGACCGTGGTGGAGAGCAGCGCCGAGAAGCCGACGAGATCGGCCTTCTCGGCCAAGGCCGTCTCGATAAAGCGGTCGGGATGCACGTCCGTGCCGAGATTGATGACGTTGAAGCCCGCGTTCTCCAGCATGATGGTGACGATCGATTGCCCGATGTCGTGCATGTCGCCGAGCACGGTGCCCATGACGAAGGTGCCGACCGGCTTCTCCGCCATCGCCGCCAGCAAAGGCCGGATCAAGGCCAGCCCGGCCTTCATGGCGCGGGCCGTAATCAGCATCTCGGGGATGAAGATGATCTGCGCCGAGAACCGGTCGCCCTGCAGGTTGAAGCCGGGGAAGAGGCCGTCGTCCAGGATCGCGCGCGGATCGATATCGGCGTCGATGGCCTCCTGGACGCGCTTGTCCGTGTAGACGTGATCGCCGGTCTCGACCGCTTCCCAGAGCGTCTGCCATTCCCAGCCCTCGGGCGCCCGCGACTCCCAGTCCTCTGGGATTTGAAGTTCTGGATCGGACATGACTGCTTCCCTCGCCCCGCCTAGTTCAACGGATATCTGCCGTAGGTGCCGAATTCGCGCTGCGCCTCCAGCATGGTGTAGATGTTCTGTACCGGCACGTCGGCCAGGATGTAGTGCGCTGGCGAGAAGATGTAGCCGCCGCCGACGGCCAAGTTCTTCATCACCTCGAGCACGCCGTGACGGACCTCCTCCACCTGGCCGCGCGGCAGCAGACGCTGCACGTCGAAGCCGCCGACGAAGGCAAGGTCGTCGCCGTATTTGCGCTTGATGCCGACCTGGTCCTTGTTGCCGCCCGTCGGCTGCATCAGGCCCGAGAGATCCACGCCGAGCTCCACCTCGTCGCCGATGATGGGCGAGTAGTCGCCGCAGGAATGGAACTTGACGAAGATATCCTCGCGGTCCTTGCGCCAGGTGTCGAACATGTACTTGAAGCGAGGCTTGGCGAGTTCCCGCCACTGCTCCGGCGACAGCATCATCGACTGCTGGGCGCCCACGTCGTCGCCCACCCGGACCATGTCGACACCGCGCTTGATGCAGTTCCGGCCGAGCTCGGTGTAGTACTCGGTCAAACCGTCGAGCACGCCTTCGATCAGCTCCGGCTGGTCGAACAGGAACAGGAAGAAGTTCTGCGTGCCGACGACGTGCGCATAGGCCGCCTCGATCAGGGTCGAGGAGAGATCGACAATGATGAAGTAGTCGTCCTGGTAGCGTTTGCAGATGTCGTCGATGGGATCGAGCAGCGCCGGATCTGCCGGGTCCGGCCAAGTGTAGCTCTTCAGGTCCTCCATCGAGGTGATCGGGTGGTGGCTCGGGAAATTCTCCGGCACCACCTTGGCCGGCCCCCAGAACTCCTGGGTCTTGGCGAACTCCACCTCTTCCTCGGGCGTGCGCATCTGCAGGCCCGACTTGCCGTAGCCGACGCCGAAATGATTGTACCAGGTCTCGCCGATTGCGATCGGCCGGTGCGAGAAATCGGCATTGATGCCGATCTGGTAGAGCACGATGTCGTTGCCGAGTCTCAGCTCCAGGTCCGGATTGTGCTTGCGCCCCGTCGAGGCGTCCTCGATGCCGTAGATCCGGGCCAGCTTCTCCTTGGCCTCGTGCTTCATGCGATAGAACAACGGCACGCGATCCACCGGCTCGTGCCGAAGCGCCCGCTCGACCCGCTCGCGCGGCTTCAACTCCTTCATGAACGCCTCCCTGGCTGGCTTCCGCCCTGAAGAATATATTTTGAATATATCATATTGAAGGTGGACCGACAATCGGGAGCGGAGCGTACAAATCGGGTTTGAAAATCGCTGCCGAGGACGCTCGGAGGCTCAGGACGCTCTGTTCTCCGCGGCCGCCACGCCGAACACTCCCGACCGGGACATTTTCGGCTGCATGGCGCAGCTCTCCAGGAGCGTGACCGGCAACGCCGCCCCGCCAAAGAGCTTGAACAGCTCGATCTGCTCATCGAGCGGCCACTCCACCCGCTCCGCCCCGCCGCGTTCCTTCCGGTAGCTGTAGCCGGGGCCCATGCGGCTGGCGAGGGCCAGACCTTCGCCGTCCAAGTCGCGGCGCAGAGACGTCGCGAACATGCGGGTGGTCAACTCGATCGACAGCCAGCCGGCCGCTTCGACGAAGAGCGCATCGAGCGGCTCGAACGCGTCCATCAAGCCGACCACCTTGTCGTCGACCTCCGGTCCGAGCGTCAGCACGAAGGCGACCACCTGCGAGCAATCGTGCATGAGCCGGTCGAAGGCCTCGCATCGAAAGGACACGTCGCCGGCAAGCTGCAACGTGCCCCCGGCGCACTGCTCGATCGGAACCCGACGATAGGCAGCCACTGGCGCGGCAAGCTCGGCCACCTGACCGGCAACGCGCTCAGCGGCCTCGCGGATCGCGGGACGAACCGCATCCGGGTCCGAATAGCGGTGCACGCGCAGAATCTGCCTGGGGTCGACCGAGACGGACGGTCCGGACCAAGACCGGATCTCGGACGCGCCGATGCCACCGGGGTCCGCGCTGCTGTCTGGGACATCTTTCAGCATGGTCACGATGGTATGAGATGCGCCGAGCCGCCCGGTGAGTGGCGCCTTGCCCGGCGCGGTCAGCCGCCTTCGTTGGTCTTGCGGATGGCCTCTTCCTTGATCGTCTCGTAGCGCGCCTCGATCTCCGCCGCCACAGCCTCCGCCACGTGGTGTGCAGAGCCCTCGCGCTCCTGCACGTCCTCCTTGCGCCATTCCATCAGATAGGCGTCGGTGCCGGCCAGGTTGCGCCGCATCGCGATCATGTCGATCAGTTCCTGGAACTGCTGGCTGAGCTGGATCTTATGGGTTCCATCGTCGTCCTTCGCCTCGACGACCGACGGTATCTCCTGCCAGCACAACACGGTCCATTTGGCCATGTTTCCATCCCCGAGTTTGCACCCGAAAACAGATATACTTGGGGGCCGTGAAGCGTCAAACGCAGCATCCGAGCGACGGCGTCGCCGAGCCCCTTCGGTCGGCAACCCGGACCAGCAGCCCGCATCTCTGCCCGGAGATCTCTCTGCGGCTGGCTCCTGCCGGTCTGTCGCTCGACGCCTTTCGGTTGGCGCATCCCGACATCTGCGGCGCGGCGCCGCCCTACTGGGCCGTGGCCTGGCCCGGCGGCCAGGGCGCCGCGCGCTACGTTCTGGACCATGCCGCCCTGGTCGCAGGGCGCCGTGTCGTCGACTTCGGCGCGGGCTCGGGCCTTCTGGCGATCGCCGCAGCGATGGCCGGTGCGGCCCATGTCCGCGCCCTCGACCGGGATCCCGTAGCCACGGCCGTCTGCGCCCTAAATGCCCGGATGAACGCGGTTTTCATCGAAGCGGAGACGGTAAACATCACCACCACCGAGACCGCCGATGCCGACATCGTCCTTGCCGGCGACCTCTGGTACGAGCGAATGGACGCGCGGCAGGCCACACGCCTTCTCCGGAGCTTGGCGGGGAGCGGCATCGCGGTGCTCATCGGCGACGTCGGCCGGTCCGAGCTTCCGCGTTCCGGCATCGACTGGCTGGCCAGCTATCGCCTGCCCGCGGACGAGGGGCTGGAGCGCTCGGCCGTCGTCGAGACCCGGGTCGGCTGGCTTGCCCCATGAGCGTCGGGCGCCATGCGGCCAACGCATAGGGCCTGCACGCTGTGATTGGGGCTGCAGGGGCGCCCGCTCCCGCGGTCCGGTTGACTCGCCATGGCCACGACCTATCGTTTGCCGTCGAGCATCTCGCGACGCACGACGCCGCCAACGAAAAGATGCGCATGTCGAGCCTGGGGAGGAAACGATGGTCGCATGGAAGCGCTTCCCCGTACCCGAATTCGATCGGGACGCATTCAAGGACATGGCCTATGAGGCGCCGCCGATCCTGTCCGCGGCCGAGGCCGCGGATCTGATCTCCAAGCGCGACGCAGGCGACGCCTCGGCCTATGGCGGCTACGCGGTCATGCCCGACGATGCGCTGTTCGACCGGTTCGCGGTTCAGGGCGAGCATCGCCACGCCATCATGTGCCTGCTCCCGGACGAGCCGGTCCATCTCCTCGGGCGCTCCTGGGGGTGGCACATCCAGCGGGCCCTGATCCTAGAC
>JAKSBI010000124.1 GCA_022361215.1 Hyphomicrobiales bacterium
CTCTCGGCAGAGTGCGCCGGAAAATCTTGCGGCTTGGTTAACGAAACCTTTCAGCTCTGGCCGCGCGCCTTCCTGATGACGGGCATCAGCCGCTCGTCGATCGCCTTGTCGTCGATCGGCCCCACATGCTTGTAGAGGATCCGCCCGTCGCCGCCGACGATGAAGGTCTCGGGCACGCCGTAGACGCCCCAGTTGATGGCGGCGCGGCCGTTGCTGTCCCGGCCCACGGCCGCGAAGGGATTGCCGTAGCGGCCGAGAAAGCGGCGCGCGGAGGCCTCGCCGTCCTTGTAGTTCAGGCCGTAGAGCGGCGCGCCGCTCTTCTTGGTGAGCACGCTCAGATAGGGGTGCTCCTGATGGCAGGGGATGCACCAGGAGGCCCAGACGTTGACGATGGAGATCTCGCCGGCGCTCAGGTCCTTGTCGGTGAAGCCCGGCACCTGCTTGCCGTTCTCGATCAGGCCGGTGAGCTGCGGCAGCGTAAACTCGGGAACCGGCTTGCCGATCAGCGCCGACGGCAGCTTCGAGGGATCGCCCGAGAACAGCCCGACATAGAACATCACCGCCATGCCGGCGAAGACCGCCAGGGGCAACAGCATCTGCATCGGCCGCCGCCTGGGCGGCCGGCCGGCATCGACGTCAGTCTCGCTCGAAGAGCTCATAGGCGTCTCTATCCTTGTCCGTTGTCCGAGGGGGAGGCGCCCGCGCCCTCCGCCTTGCGCGCCGACCGGCGCGTCACGCCGCTGGCCTCCAGCTCCGCCAGCATGCGCCGCTGCTTGCGGTGGTCGGCCAGCAGCCAGACGACCAGCCCGGCGAGCACGAGCGTCACCGCGCCATAGGACGCCCAGATGAAGGCCGCGTGGGGGCCGAGGTCGAAGGCGCCCATCACGCCACCGCCGGCGCGGCCGCCGCCGCCCGCTCCACCTGCGTCACGCGCAGCGCCTCGACCCGGCGGCGCAGGATCTCCGTTCGCATGGCCAGCAAATGCAGCACGAAGAACAGGCACATGAAGGCGGCCGCCATCACCAGCAGGGGCACCAGGATCGACGAATGGATCGCCGGGCCGTCGAGCCGGGCGACGCTGGCGGGCTGGTGCAGGGTGTTCCACCAGTCGACGGAAAACTTGATGATCGGCACGTTGACGAAGCCCACCAGCGCCAGGATGGCCGAGGCCCGCCCGGCGCGCGAGGGCTCGTCGATCGCCTGCCAGAGCGCGATCAGGCCGAGATAGAGGAAGAACAGCACCAGCACCGAGGTCAGCCGGGCGTCCCAGACCCAATAGGTGCCCCACATGGGCTTGCCCCAGAGCGAGCCCGTGATCAGCGCCAGCAGCGTGAAGCAGGCGCCGATCGGCGCCGCCGTCTTGGCGGAGACGTCGGCCAGGGGATGGCGCCAGACCAGCGAGCCGATGCTGGAGAGCGCGATCACCGTGTAGCCCATCATCGCCAGCCAGGCGGAGGGCACGTGAATGAACATGATCTTCACCGTCTCGCCCTGCTGATAGTCCGGCGGCGCGACGAAGAAGGTGAGATAGAGCCCGACCGCGAACAGCAGAATGGCGAAACCCGTCAGCCACGGCAGAACCGCGTTCGCGATGGACATGAACCGGGTCGGGTTAGCAAAGCGTTGCATCGTACCTCTGATCTAATATCTCAGGTCGCGGATCGCAATTTTACCTATAAAACGTGGCCGATGAACGGACGTTCTCACTGCAGGTTGAGACGCAGCGCCGCAGCGGTCGCGATGGGCGTGAGAACCAGGGTGGCGAGCGTCAGGGCGCAGAGCACCAGATAGGAGCTCATGAACGGCGCCGGACCGACGATGACGGCGTTCATGGCGCTGACCCCGAAAATCAGCACCGGCACGTAGAGCGGCAGGATCAGCAGCGACAGCAGCAGGCCGCCGCGGCGCAGGCCCAAGGTCAGCGCCGCGCCCACGCCGCCGAGGAAGCTGATAGCGGGCGTGCCCGTGGCCATGGTCAGCATCAGCACGCCGAAAGCCTTCGGCGGCAGGTTGAGCAGCAGCCCCAGCACCGGTGCCGCCAGCACCAGCGGGATGCCGGTCGAGATCCAGTGCGCCAGGCACTTGGCCGCCGCCACCAGCTCCAGGGGCAGGGGGCCCAGCGCCAGCACCTCGAGCGCGCCGTCCTCGTAGTCGTTGTGGAAGATCCGGTCCACCGACAGGAGCGCGCTCAGAAGCAGCGCCACCCAGAGCACCCCCGGCGCGATGCGCGACAGCAGGTTCAGGTCCGGCCCGAGCCCGAGCGGCAGGATGGCGACCACGATCAGATAGAAGCCGAGCGCCGTGCTGATGGCGCCGCCCTCCCGGACGGCGAGGCGAAGATCGCGGCGCACGAGGTCGAGGAAAGCGCTCACGCCGGCCTGCCCCCCTGGCCCAGCACCAGCTCGCGCGCCAGCTCGAGGCCGAGCGGGACGTGGGTCGCCGCCAGCACCAGGCCGCCGCCGCGCACATGCCCCTCGATCAGCCCGGCCAGCAGCGTCTGCGAGGCCGCGTCCAGCGACACCGACGGCTCGTCCAGGAACCAGACCGGGCGCGGCACCAGATGCAGCCGCGCCAGACCCAGCCGCCGCCCCTGGCCCGCCGAGAGCAGGCCCGCCGGAATGTCCCTGAGCGCCCAGAGGTTCAGGCGCTCCAGGCTCTCCTCGATGGCGCCGCCGCCGAGATAGGACGCCCAGAACGCCAGGTTCTCCGAGACCGTGAGCGCCCGCTTCACCCCGTTCAGATGGCCCACATAGTGCGCCTGCTCGCCCACGGGCGTGTCCTCGGCGCCGCCGTCGAGCGCGATGCGACCCGCCGCCGGCGGGATGAAGCCGGCGAGCGTCCTAAGCAGGCTGGTCTTGCCGGCGCCGTTGGGGCCGCGCAGCACCAGGCCCTCGCCGGCCGCCACGTCGAGAGAGAGCCCCTCGAAGACGGTCCGGCCGCCGCGGATGCAGGCCAGGTTCTCGGCGATCAGCCTCATGGCCGCGCTCACCTCTGCAACGCGGCCGCCCCTGCGGCCGCACAGCGCTTTCTAAACATTTTTTCACCTCTTGCACGGAAGAATGCGCGCCGCGAGGCCCAAACGGCTCCGCGCCAAGGGTAACGCCCGGTCCCCGGGCCGCATCCAGGCATTGAGCGCGGCGCCGGCTGGGCCTATAAACGGCACATCCCGATTGAGCTTGCGAAAAGACGGGATGCCCTTCCGGCAGGGATCGTCGAGGTCGTCACCTGCCGCACGATACTGGTCCGGCGACGGTCGCACCCTACGCACCCCGGACCGAAGGCGCATCTTTCCTCCGTCGGCACCCCGGCGGCGCGGCACCACCACCGGCAAGGAGAGACATCGTGACCGCATCCCCCCATAACTCGCTGGACAGCTTCAACTGCCGCCGCACGCTCGAAGCCGCCGACAGGACCTACACCTATTTCAGCCTGCCGGAGGCCGAGGCGAACGGCCTCGACGGCGTCTCGCGGCTGCCCTATTCGCTGAAGGTGCTGCTGGAGAACCTGCTGCGCCACGAGGACGGCCAGTCGGTCACCGCCGACGACATCCGCGCCACGGTGGAATGGCTCGCCGAGCGCAAGTCGTCGCGCGAGATCGCCTACCGGCCGGCGCGCGTGCTGATGCAGGACTTCACCGGCGTCCCCGCGGTCGTGGACCTGGCCGCCATGCGCGACGCCATGGCGGTGATGGGCGGCGACCCGGCCAGGATCAACCCGCAGGTGCCCGTCGATCTGGTCATCGACCATTCGGTGATGGTCGACTTCTTCGGCGTGAAGGACGCCTTCCAGCGCAATGTCGAGCGGGAATACGAGCGCAACAAGGAGCGCTACGAGTTCCTGCGCTGGGGCGCCGAGGCCTTCGACAATTTCCGCGTGGTGCCGCCCGGCACCGGCATCTGCCACCAGGTCAATCTGGAGCATCTGGCGCAGACGGTCTGGACCAGGGAGGTCGCGGCGAACGGCTCCGCCGAGACGCTCGCCTTCCCCGACACCCTGGTCGGGACCGACAGCCACACGACAATGGTCAACGGCCTCTCGGTGCTCGGCTGGGGCGTGGGCGGCATCGAGGCGGAGGCCGCCATGCTCGGCCAGCCCATCTCCATGCTGATCCCCGAGGTGATCGGCTTCCGCGTCGCGGGCGAGCTGGCGGAGGGCGTGACCGCCACCGATCTGGTGCTCACGGTCACCGAGATGCTGCGCAAGAAGGGCGTGGTCGGCAAGTTCGTGGAGTTCTACGGGCCCGGTCTCGACAATCTCTCGCTCGAGGACCAGGCGACGATCTCCAATATGGCCCCGGAATACGGCGCCACCTGCGGCTTCTTCCCCATCGACCAGGACACCGTCTCCTATCTGAAGGCGACGGGGCGGGCGGACGGCCGCATCGCCCTGGTCGAGGCCTATGCCAGGGCGCAGGGCATGTGGCGCGACAACGACTCGCCCGATCCCGAGTTCACGGACACGCTGGCGCTCGATCTCGCAGACGTCGAGCCGAGCCTCGCCGGGCCGAAGCGGCCGCAGGACCGCGTGGTCCTGTCGGAGATGAAGGCCTCCTTCGAGTCGACGCTCGAGGCCCAGCGCGAGTTCCTCGGCGGGGGAGGCGGCGGCTCCGCGGTGGCCGAGGCGGGCGTGCGCGTCGAGCTCCGGGGCGAGGTCGCGACGCTGACCCACGGGTCGGTCGTGATCGGCGCGATCACGAGCTGCACGAACACGTCGAACCCGAGCGTCATGCTCGCCGCGGGGCTCGTGGCGAAGAAGGCGAACGAGCTCGGGCTCGAGGTCAAGCCGTACGTGAAGACGAGCCTCGCGCCCGGCTCGAAGGTGGTGACGGACTACCTGAGGCACTCCGGGCTCTTGGCGGAGCTCGAGGCCCAGGGCTTCCACGTCGTCGGCTACGGCTGCACCACCTGCATCGGCAACAGCGGCCCGCTGCCTCCCGCGGTCCAGGAGGCGGTCGACGAGGGCGACCTCCTGGTGGCCTCCGTCCTGTCGGGGAACCGCAACTTCGAGGGGCGCGTGCACGCCTCCGTGCGCGCGAACTACCTCGCTTCCCCGCCGCTCGTGGTGGCGTACTCGCTCGCGGGGCGCGTCGACTTCGACCCGAAGACCGAGCCGCTCGGCCAGGGGACCGGCGGGCGCGACGTCTTCCTCGCGGACGTGTGGCCGTCGCAGAAGGAGGTGGACGACGCCGTGCGCCAGGCGGTCAC
>JAKSBI010000611.1 GCA_022361215.1 Hyphomicrobiales bacterium
CAAGAAGTCCGGCCGCAGCGCCATTCGCGACATGGCCCGGCTGATCGAGCGCGTCGAGGCCATGACCGACGACGACCGCGGCCTGAGCTACTCCGTCGGCATCGTCCAGGGCGGCACCTTCGTCAACGTCGTGCCGACGGTCTGCCGGGCCAAGGTGCTCTGCGTCGCGCCGAGCGACGAGGATCTGGGGGAGATCAAGGCCAATATGGTGGGGCTCGCCGGCGAGGAGGATGAGGTCGAGATTCGCGTCGACGTCGGCGTTACGCGGCCCGTGTTCCGCCCGCATGCCGGGACCATGGCGCTCTATGAGACAGCGCGGACGCTCGCCGCCGAGATCGGCATCGAGCTGCAGCACGGCCAGTTCGGCGGCGGCAGCGACGGCAACTTCACCGGCGCGCTGGAGATCCCCACCCTCGACGGGCTCGGCGTCGATGGCGACGGCGCCCACACCTTCGAGGAGCACCTGCTGGTCTCGTCGCTGGTGCCGCGCTGCCGGCTGCTGGCGGCTCTGATCGAGACGCTGGAATAAACGGACGGTCGTCCGGGCCGAGCTATTCCGCCGCCTCGCGGATCACCGGCACCTGCCGCGTCTCCTCCCACTCGTGCTCCAAGCCGCGGGAGTGGCAGGCGAAGTGATAGTGCATCGCCACCTTGATGGAGTAGATGAACAGGATGTGCGGCTCGCGCCCGCGAGCGCGTACGATCTTCCCAAACTGGTGGCGGTACGTGGCACGCAAGTCGCGGTCCTCCACGGCCGAGATGAGGCGCCCGGCCACGAACGCGAACTTGACGTAGTTGCCGATGCAGCGCTTCGCCCAGGTCCATTTCTTCGAGTGCCAGTAGGGCAGCTCGTGGAAGGCGTATGTGAAGCGGTCCTCGATGAACAGCTTGTCGATGCGCCCGAAATAGTCGTCGGCGCTGTAGACGTGCCGCATCACATCCACGAAGCCGTCGCGCAGCTCCTCCCGCCCCATGCCGAGGGGGATGACGTTGGTGCCGTAGGTCTGGACCTCCTCGTCGTCGTTCAGGCGGCCGGCGTCCTTCAGCCGGGCGTAGAGCGGCGTCGTCGGAATGGCGTGCAGCAGGCCGATCAGGGCGTTGCCGATGCGCGCGTCGCGCAGGAACTGCGGCATGACGCGGAAGACGGACGGCTCGTCGTTGTCGAAGCCCAGGATCATGCCGCACCAGACCTCCAGCCCATGGTCCTGGATGCGGCGCACGCGCTCCAGCAGCGTGCCCGCCCTGGCGCGCACGTTCTGGTGCTTCTTGGTCTCAATGAGCGAGTCCTCGTTCGGGCTCTCGATGCCCACGAACACGCTCTGGAAGTTGGCCTGCCCCATCAGCTCCATCAGCTCGGCGTCTTCGGCCAGGTCCAGCGAGGCCTCGGTGAAGAGCGTCAGCGGATAGCCCCGCTCCTCCTGCCAGGCGATGATGTCGTGCAGGATCGGCTTGATGGCCTTCTTGTTGCCGATCAGGTTGTCGTCGACCACGAAGACGATCTGCAGCCCGGAC
>JAKSBI010000735.1 GCA_022361215.1 Hyphomicrobiales bacterium
CAGGGGCGTCGACGGGCGCCGCTACTCCGGCAGCCTGTTGTTCGAGCCCGAGGCCATACAAACCGGCAGCGCTACGCCCTTCCGCGTCTTCACGCCGTTCTCCAAGGCCTGCCGTGCGGCGCCGGACCCGGGCCAGCCCACAGTCCGGCCCGAGGCGCTGCCCGCCGTGCCGGACGCCATCGACAGCGAAGCGCTCGACGACTGGGGCCTGCTGCCGCAAAAGCCGGACTGGGCGGCCGGGCTGCGCGAGAGCTGGACGCCGGGCGAAGCGGGCGCAGCGCGGCGGCTGACCTCCTTCCTGAACAGGGCCATGGCCGGCTATGCGGACGGACGCGACCGCCCCGCCAGGGCCGGAACCTCGCGCCTCTCTCCCCATCTTCATTTCGGCGAGATCAGTCCGCGCCAGTGCTGGCAGGCGGCGCGCCAGGCCGCGGCGGGCGACCCGGCCAAGAGGCGCGGCGGCGACAGCTTCACGCGTGAGCTGCTCTGGCGCGAGTTCTCCGCCCACCTGCTGTTCCATTGGCCTGAGCTGCCGGAGCAGCCCTTCCGGCCCGATTTCGCGGCGTTCCCATGGGCCTCCAACGACAAGGCGCTGACCTCCTGGCAGCGCGGGCGCACCGGCTACCCGATCGTCGACGCGGGCATGCGGCAGCTCTGGCGCACGGGCTGGATGCACAACCGCGTGCGCATGATCGCCGCCTCCTTCCTGGTCAAGCACCTGCTGATCCCCTGGCAGGAGGGCGAGGCCTGGTTCTGGGACACGCTGGTCGACGCCGATCTCGCCAACAACGCCGCGAGCTGGCAGTGGGTCGCCGGCTGCGGGGCCGACGCCGCGCCCTATTTCCGCATCTTCAACCCCATGCTGCAGGGCGCCAAGTTCGATCCCGACGGCGCCTATGTGCAGCGCTGGGTGCCGGAGCTCGCGCGCCTGCCCGCCAAGCACATCCATGCACCCTGGGAGGCCCCGCCGGACGTGCTGGCCCAGGCCGGCGTCACGCTCGGCCAGAACTACCCGCAGCCCCTGGTGGACCACAAGACGGCCCGCAGCCGCGCCCTCGCCGCCTTCGAGACGCTGAAGGCCGGCAGCGGTTAGCCCGCCAACCGGTGCTCCAGCCGACTCAGCAGACGGACCACCGGCCACAGCATCAGGAGATAGATCGCCGCCGCCATCACGATGGGCGAGGCGTTGTAGGTGACCGAGCGGGCCATGTCGGCGGAGTAGAGCAGCTCGTGGAACGCCACGACGCTGGCCAGCGAGGTCAGCTTCACCACCTCGATGGTGTTGCTCAGGAGATCGGGCAGCACATTGCGGATGGCCTGGGGCAGGATGACGTAGACCATCGCCTGCAGCCGTGTGAGCCCGGTCGAGCGCGCCGCCTCCATCTGCCCCTTGGAGAGGCTCTCGATCCCGGCGCGGTAGATCTCGCCGTAATAGGCGGAGTTGTTCAACAGGAACGAGACGCAGACCGCGGTGAACGGGCTGAGGCGGATACCGGCGAAGGGCAGGCCCTCCTTGACGAAGATGAGCAGAACCAGCGGCGGGATGGCGCGGAAGAAGTCGACGAACACCACCGTCAGCCAGCGCAGCCAGGGATAGGGCGAGGTGTGGGCGAGCGCCACGGCCAGCCCACCGATCAGCCCGAGCGGGATCACCGCCAGGCAGAGCAGCAGGGTCATGAGCAGGCCGCGCCAGACGGTGGGCCAGGCCTGCGCCATGACGTCGAGATTGAAGAACTGCTCGACCAGCGCGTCCATCAGGCCTTTCTCCAGGCGAAGCGCGCCTCGATCCAGCGCCCCAGATAGACCACCGGCACGAACAGCAGCACATAGGCGAGAGCGCCGACGAAGAGCGGCGAGGCGTTGCCCGAGAACGACACCGCCGTGGTCGCCTCGTTCATGATCTCAGGCAGCCCGATGACCGTGCCGAGCGCGGTGTTCTTGGTGATTGCGATGGTTCGGTTGGTGAGCGGCGGGATGGTCATGCGCACCGCTTGCGGGATCACCACGTAGACGAGCGCCTGGGTGTAGCCGAGCCCTGTGGACCTGGCGGCCTGCCACTGACCCTTGTCGACCGAGAGGATGCCGGCCCAGAAGATCTCCTCCGCGAAGGCGGCGAGCACCAGCGTCAGCACCAGCCAGACGACCGCGAAGCCGCCGAGGCCGATGCCCACATTGGGCAGCCCGAAATAGAGCAGCAGGATCAGCACCAGCGGCGGCACCGAGCGGAGCGTGTCGACGCAGGCCACGATCAGCAGGTTGACCGGCGCGATGCGATAGGCGCGCAGCATCGCGAGCAGCAGCCCGAGCGCGATGCCGCTGACGACCACCAAGGCCGCCACCTCCACCGTCACGAGCAGCCCGCGCCCGATCGCCGGCAGATATTGCAGGATCACCTCCCGATTCAGGAAGGCGTCGGCGAACCGCTCCCAGCCGGTCATCACCGCCCCTCTTTTGTCTTAGGGTCTGTAGGCATTCACCTTGTGGATGTCCACAGACCCTAATGCTCGACCTGGCGCAGAAAGTCGCGGGTGCGCTGGTGCTCGGCCCGGCCGAAGATCCTGGCCGGCGGGCCCTGCTCCACGATCACGCCGTTGTCCATGAACACCACCCGGTCCGCCGCGCTCTGCGCAAAGCGCATCTCGTGGCTGACCACCAGCATGGTCATGCCGGCGTCCTTCATGTCCTTCATGACCTCGAGCACGTCGCCGACCAGCTCCGGGTCGAGCGCGCTGGTCGGCTCGTCGAACAGCATGAGCTGCGGCTCCAGCGCCAGCGCCCGCGCAATCGCCACCCGCTGCTGCTGGCCGCCCGAAAGCTGGCTCGGATAGCTCTCGGCCTTGTCCCTCAGCCCGACGCGCTCCAGCGCCGCCATGGCCTTCTCGTTGGCCACGGCCCGCGAATTCCTGGCGACCTTGCGCAGGGCCAGCGAGACGTTCGACAGCGCCGTCAGGTGCGGATAGAGGTTGAACGACTGGAACACCATGCCGATGCGCTGGCGGAAGGCGTTGAGGTCCACCTTGGGCGCGGTGATCTCGGCGCCGGCGACGAAGATGCGTCCGCTGACCGGCTCCTCGAGGCGGTTGCAGCAGCGCAGCAGCGTGCTCTTGCCCGAGCCCGACGGCCCGATGATGAACACCAGCTCCCGCTCGGCGATGGCGAGGTCGATGCCCTTCAGCACCTCCACGGTGCCGAAGGACATGTGCAGACCGACGATCTCAAGGAGCGGCGGCGCTGCGGTCGCCGCCCGGATCTCCTCAGACGGCTCTAATTGCACGCCGGCGTGTGCTCGCTGGCCTCATGGCCCTGCATGCCCGGCACGCCATAGCCGGCAAAGACGGTCTTCGCGGCCGACTTCGGATCGGGCGTCACGCCGAACCACTTCTCGGAGAGCTTGGCGATGGTGCCGTCCAGCTTCATGCACTCGATGACGCCTTCGACCTTGTTGCGGGTGGCCGCGTCGTCCTTGCGGAACGGCATGGCGAAAACGCGCCCGGTCGAATGCAGGAGGGAGAGCTTGAGGCGCGGGTTCTTCTTCACGGCCCAGGCGATCACCGTGTTGCCGGCGACGTTGGCATAGGCGCGGCCGGCGAGCACCGCCTGCACGGCGTCCGTGTTGGTGCCGTAGGACTGGACCTTCCAGCCGACCTTGTCGGCGAGCCCGCGCGCCCATTTGTCGTAGGCCGAGCCCTTGTTGACCGCAACGACCTTGCCCTTGAAGTCCTCCAGCTTGGTCGCCTCCGGCGCGTCCTTCAGGACCAGGAACTGGTAGTCGGTGTTCAGATAGCCCTCGGTGAAGAGCAGGTTCTTGGCGCGCTCGGCCGTCACCGTGGTCGGCGCCACGATGAAATCGTAGGTGCCGGCCTGAAGCGCGGGCAGCAGGCCCGACCACTGCGCTGCCGTGATCTCCATCTTGCGGTTGAGCCGCCGGCCGATCTCATTGGCCAGATCGACATTGAAGCCCTCGACCCCGCCGCCGAGCTTCGGCATGGCGTGCGGCGCGAAAGTGCCGTCGAGGGCGACCTTGAGGGGCTTGTCCTCGGCCCGCCCGTCCGGGGCCGCAAAGAGCGCAATCGCGACGGCAACGCCAAGAACACCAATCTTCTGTCTCATTGTATTCTCCACTCGGAGCGCCCGACGAGCGGTCGGTGCGCGCATACCCTGACCACTCTCCCTCACGCACCCTTGGGCGCGAGGGAGACCGAATTGCCGCACAATCGCTCGAGCTCTTAAGCCGGCTCTTCCCCACAGTACGGAGCGAGATTGTCCGAATGGCAAGGGGTCCGGTGGATTTTTTGCGGGGAGCTTAGCGCATGAGCGGATGTTCGGAAGACGGACACATTGGCGCAGGCCGGGCATCCGCCGCCGAAATCTCCTTCCGGTTGACGGATGCCGCGGCTTTCCAGCGAAACCCGGCACGCTTCGAGCCTTGACATACCATTGGTGTTTTGATGGTATACCATTGCTATGCCAGAGACGAAGAGCCTGGAGAAAGAGAAGGCCTACGGCCGGATCCTGGACCTGATCCTGCGGGGAGAGATCTCCCACGACGAGGCGCTGGCCGAGCGGCGGCTGGCCGAGACCCTTCGGATCGGGCGGACGCCGGTCCGGGAAGCGATCAAGGACCTGGTGCGCGAAGGCGTGCTGGAGGCGCATCCCACCCGCGGCACGTTCGTGCGCCAGCTCTCGCTCAGGGACGTCCAGGAGATCTATCAGGTCCGCTACGCCATCGAAGGGCTCGCGGCCTTTCTAGCGGCGGAGCGCGGACCGACGCAGGCGCTGCTGGACTACGGGCCCGATTTCCGCGCCACCATTGCCACCCCCGAAACGTGCGACGTGGCCCAGGTCTACGATCACGGCGCCGAGTTTCACGTGGAGATTTTCCGCTGCGCCGGAAACCGCAATCTGCTGGAGATCTACCGCCCCATCCGCCTGCGCTTCAGGATCGCCCTGGGGCTGCCCAGGCATCACGATCCGGAGCGGGTCCTGGAGTCGGTGCGCGAGCATCTGGAGATCCTGGAGGCCATCGAAGCGCGAGACGGCGAGCTGGCCCAAAAGCTGATCTGCGATCACCTGCACAAGGGATTGCAGGTTCGCACGCGCCTGTTCCAGGGCACGAGCACTCATGCTCCGGCGGCCGTGATGACGCCGAGCGCAAGAGGCTGAGATTGAATCGTACCGAGTCGTTCCGGCGGCATCGTCGCCGGGACCAAGTCGTTGAAAGGGAGTGAAACGATGAAACGAGTCCTGACAGCAACCGCATTGGCCGTCGCCGTCTCCGCCGGTGCACCTGTCGCCGCCGAGGCAGGCCCCACGGTTGATGCGATCAAGAAGCGCGGCGCCGTCATCTGCGGCGTGAACGGCAACCGGTCCGGCTTCTCCGCCCTGAACAGCAAGGGCGAATGGTCGGGCATGGATGTGGACACCTGCAAGGCCATCGCCGCTGCGGTGCTCGGCGACAAGAGCAAGGTCCAGTTCGTGAAAACGACGAGCCAGACCCGCTTCACCGCCCTGCAGACCGCCGAGATCGACGTGCTGACCAGAAACGTCACCTGGACCCTCAGCCGCGACGCCAAGCTCGGCATCGATTTCGTCGCGCCGACCTTCTACGACGGCCAGGGCTTCATGGTGAACAGGAACACCGGCGCGAAGAGCATAAAGGATCTCGGCGGCGCCACGGTCTGCGTCCTTCCCGGGTCGACCTCGGAGAAGGTCTCGGCGGATGTCTTCAAGGCCAACGGATTGAAGTACACGCCGGTCGTGATCGAAAGCAAGAAGGAGCTGAACACCGCCTTCTTCGGCGGCCGGTGCGATGTGCATGTGCAGTCGACGTCGGGCCTCAGCTCGGCGCGCGCCACGGTCGCCTCGAACCCCGACGACTACGTCATCCTGCCGGGCGTCTTCGGCAAGGACCCGATGGGGCCGGCCGTGCGCCAGGGCGACGCGCAATGGCGCGACATCGTCGCCTGGTCGGTCTACGCCATGATCACGGCGGAAGAGCTCGGCGTGACGTCGTCGAACGTCGACGCGAAGAAATCGTCGAAGGACGCGGAGACCGCCCGCCTGCTCGGCACCAAGGGCAAGCTCGGCGAGACCCTCGGCCTCGACAATGACTGGGCCTACCGGATCATCAAGCAGGTCGGCAATTACGGCGAGGTCTTCGAGCGCAATGTGGGCAATGGCTCGCCGCTGAAACTGGCGCGCGGCCTCAACAGCCTGTGGACGAAGGGCGGGCTGCTCTACGCACCTCCGTTCAAATAGGCCCACGACCTGCCGCCCGCACCGTCCTCCAGCGGGCGGCAGCCTCCACAGGCCCTCATTCTCGGCGGCGCCCCGCCGGCCGCAACATTGCATGTGACACGCCATGACCGAGGCAACGACGTCGATCCCGCGGCACAGGCCGCCGCCGAAGCGTCCGCCCATGAGCCTGAACGGGCTTTGGCACAATGTCGGCTTCCGCAACCTGGCCTATCAGGTGACGGTTGTGACGGCGATCCTGCTCACCGCCGTCTACATGGTCTCCAATGCCCAGGACGCGATGCAGAAGCGGGGCATCTCCACGGGCTTCGGCTTTCTCCTCGAGGAAGCCGGGTTCGATATCGGTGAAACGCCCGTTGCGTTCACCTCCGCCGATACGTTCGGGCGCGCCTATGTGGCCGCCGTCCTGAACACGTTGAAGGTGTCGGTCCTCGGCATCATGTTCGCGACGATGCTCGGTGTCGTTCTCGGCATCGCACGGCTTTCGAGCAACGTCCTGATCGCAAAGCTATCGTCCGCCTATGTCGAGCTGTTCCGGAACACGCCGCAGCTCGTGCAGATCATCTTCTGGTACACGGTGATCACGCAGCTTCCCCCGCCGAAACAGGCGCTCAGCCTCTTCGACGTCTCCTTTCTGACCAACAGAGGGCTCGTCCTCCCCTGGCCCGCGCCCGACCCGGCCTATCTTTGGACGTTGCTGACGCTCGTCGGGGCCTGCGTTGCCGCCGTGATCGCCGTGCGGTGGGCGGATGCCCGGCGCCGCGCCACGGGGCGCCGGGTGCGCGTCCTGGGGTGGAACATCGCCCTGATCGCCGGCGCGCCGGCGCTTGTCTGGCTGCTGGGCGGCGCACCCACGGACATGTCGGTGCCCCGCCTGCAGGGCTTCAACTTCGTCGGCGGCGCCGCCATATCGCCGGAGTTCCTGGCGCTCCTGCTGGGCCTCTCTCTCTACATCGCCGCCTTCATCGCGGAGATCGTCCGCTCGGGCATTCAGTCCGTCGGCAAGGGCCAGATCGAGGCTGCGCGCGCCATCAGCCTGAGATCGTCGGACGCCTATCGCAAGGTGATCCTGCCCCAGGCCCTGCGCGTAATGGTGCCGCCGGCGGCGGCGCAATATGTGAGCCTGGTGAAGAACAGCTCGCTCGGCGTGGCCATCGGCTATCCGGAGCTGTTCAACGTCAACAACACCATCATCACCCTGAGCGGCCACACCGTGGAGGCCATCGGCATGATGATGCTGATCTACCTCTCCATCTCCTTCGTGATCGCGGCGGTCATGAACCTCTACAACCGCGCGGTTCAGATCAAGGAGCGCTGAGCCATGGGCACCTCCGGAACCCTGTCCCACGCCCGGGCCGGCTCGTCGCCCCGTCGCGCCCCACCCGCGCGGCAGTCGGGCGTGGTCCTGTGGCTGCGCACGAACCTGTTCAACGGCGCCCACAACGCGGCGATGACCGTGCTGGCGCTCTGGGCGCTGTTCGTCACCGTCCCGGATATCGTCTCGTGGGCCTTCATCGACGCCGTCTGGCACACGGAGGACCCGAAGCTCTGCCGCCAGGCCGCCGGCGCCTGCTGGGCCGTGATCGCCGAGAAGCACCGGGTCATGCTGTTCGGCACCTTTCCCTACGACGAGCACTGGCGGGGCGTGCTGGCGATCGCCATCATCGTCGCAATGGCGGTCGTGTCCGCCTTCAAGCGGTTCTGGTCCTACCGGCTGTTCCTGGCCTGGATCGCTGCGGCGGGTGTCGTTCTCCTGCTGCTGCTCGGCGGCGTCTTCGGCCTGACGCCCACGGGAACCCATCAGTGGGGCGGGCTGCCGCTGACCCTGTTCATGTTCGTCGGCACCGTCGTCGGGGGCATGCCACTGGCGGTGCTGCTGGCGCTCGGCCGTCGCTCGTCCCTGCCGGCCATCAAGGCGCTGTGCGTCGGCTTCATCGAGATCGTGCGCGGCGTGCCCCTGATCACCGTGCTGTTCATGGCCTCGCTGATGTTTCCGCTGTTCATGCCCGAGGGCGTCACCATCAACAAGTTCCTGCGCGCGCAGATCGGCATGATCCTGTTTTTCGCCGCCTATGCCGCGGAGATCGTGCGCGGCGGGCTGCAGGCGATCCCACGAGGGCAGTACGAGGCCGCCGACGCCATCGGCCTGAGCTATTGGCAGAAGACCAATCGCATCGTCCTGCCGCAGGCCCTGCGGATCGTGCTGCCGGCGCTGATGAACGACATCATCCGCGCCTTCAAGAACACCACCTTCGTGTCGATCATCGGGCTGTTCGACGTGCTGGGCGCCACCGCAACGGCGCTGGAAGACCCGCGCTGGGTGCTGTTCGCGTCGGAGGCCTACATTTTCATTTTCGTTCTCTACTTCGTGTTCTGCTTCTCCATGTCGAAATACAGCGAGCACGTGGAGCGCGATCTCAGCAAAGGACGCAACCTATGACGACGCAACCGACGCCGGGCCCGGACACGAGCCCCGGTCGCGCCATGGTCGAGCTGCGCGGCGTGAACAAGTGGTACAGCGACTTCCACGTTCTGCGGGACATCGACCTGACCGTCGGCCAGGGCGAGAAGGTCGTGGTCTGCGGGCCGTCGGGCTCGGGCAAGTCGACCATGATCCGGTGCATCAACTGGCTGGAGGAGCATCAGGAGGGCGAGATCTTCGTCGACGGCACGCAGCTCGTGCCCGATGTGCGCACCATCGAGGCCATCCGCCGGCAGGTCGGCATGGTGTTCCAGAGCTTCAACCTGTTTCCCCACCTCACGGTGATCGACAACCTGACCCTCGGCCCCATCCTGGTCCAGGAGCGGTCCCAGGACGAGGCGGAGGATCAGGCGATGCAACTGCTGAAGCGGGTCAAGATCCCCGAGCAGGCCTGGAAGTACCCCGGCCAGCTTTCGGGCGGCCAGCAGCAGCGCGTGGCCATCGCCCGCGCGCTGATGCTGAAGCCGAAAGTGATGCTGTTCGACGAGCCGACCTCCGCCCTCGATCCCGAGATGATCAACGAGGTGCTGGACGTAATGATCGAGCTGGCCGAGGACGGCATGACCATGATCTGCGTGACCCACGAGATGGGCTTCGCCCGCAAGGTCGCGGATCTCGTCGTCTTCATGGACGACGGCGACATTGTCGAAGCCGCGCCGCCGGAGCCCTTCTTTGCCGCACCCGAGAACGAGCGGACGAAGCTTTTCCTGAGCCAGATCCTTCACTGAACCTCGAGCCGCCAAGCGGCGCGACAGACAACGAGCGAACACGCGAGGAGCCGTCACCGACGATGACAAGCGCAGCGACAGTGCAGCGGCGGGACCGGGGCCGGTTCGAGAGCTTCCGCGCGGGATTTCCGGCCCTCAGGCAGCAGACCTATCTGTCCGTCTGCGACAAGACGATCCTGCATGACGAGGTCAGAAAGAGCGTCGAGGTCTTTCTGGATCATCTGGCCCTGGCGTCGGCCAACCGGGTGGACCACGAGGTGAAGGTTGCCGGGGCCCGCGAGAAGTTCGCGCGGCTCATGAACGTCGACGCCTCCACCATCGCCGCCACCCGCAACGTTTCGGACGGCATCAACGCCGTGGCCTGGGCCATGCCCATGGACGACGGCGACAATGTCGTGGTCAGCAGGGATGCCGAGCACCCCAACAACGTCTATCCCTGGCTGCGCCTGGGGCGGCGCGGCAACGAGGTGCGGACCGTCGCGCCGCAGCCGGACGGCGCCCTCGACATCGACGCCATGATCGAAGCCATCGACACGCGCACGCGGATGGTGAGCTGCGCGACGGTCACCTTCGCCCCCGGCCATCGCACCGACATCGAGCGGCTGGGCGCGGCCTGCCGGGCGCGGGACGTGTTTCTACTGGTCGACGGCGTCCAGTCCGCCGGCATTCTGGCCCACGACCTGGCGGCGGAGCCGATCGACGGCTTGGCCACCTCCACCTCGAAAGGTCTCCTGGGTCTCTACGGCTTCGGGTTCCTGTACATCGCACCGCACTGGATCGAGCGGCTGGAGCCCGCCTATCTCTCCCGCCCCGCGGTCCGCATGCAGACCGACGACCACTCCGCCATGGGCGCGCTCGACTACACGCTGCAGCCCGACAGCCGGAGGTTCGAGGTCGGCAGCTACAATCTTGCCGGCGCCTACGCCGCCGATGCCGCTCTCGATCTCCTGCTGGACCTCGGCACGCGGGTGATCGAGGACCGCGTCCTGGCGCTGGCCCGGGCCTTGAACGAGGGCGTGACCGCGCTCGGCCTCGCATCCGCCGTGCCGAGCGCAGGACCGAGCCAGTCTCACGTGGTGACATTCGGCGCCCTCGACGCCGGAGGACACGGGGTCTCGACCGATCCCAGGATCGTGGCGGTGTCCGCCGCCCTCACCGAGGCAAGGGTCGCCCACACCATACGCCGCGGCCAGCTTCGCTTCGCCATGCACGCCTTCAACAACGGGGACGATATCGACCGCACCGTCGCCTGCGTGGCCGAGGCGATGACGTCCTCATAGTCGAAGTCCTCTCCACGAAATCTCTCGGCCGCTCTCTTCGAGCACCTGCAAAAACGGACATAGCTGTTGACATCGTCGCTTTGCGGCGATGAAGCGTCTTGGCAGGCCGAGGTGCGACCCAGGATGATGGCGGCGGCGACTCACAGCGAGGCGACATGGACCCTCAGAACATCGTTTCAAACTTGGCGTGCACCGACGGACTGCCCGAGGAGGCCATCCGTGCCTCCCTCGCGCATCCGGATGATGTCGTCCCGGAGTTTCTGGAGATCCTGCGGAAGCACGCGGCCGGCGCGCCGCTCAGCGAGGTCGAGCGGAACGCGATTTTCTTGATCATCCATATCCTGGGGGAGCTTGGTGAGACGCGGGCCTACCGGCCCCTGTTGGACCTGCTGTCTTTGGAAGGCGATCAATTGAGAGACATCCTCGGCGACGCGATAACGGCGAGCCTTCCGGGAATCCTCATCAGCACATTCGATGGTGACATGCAGAGCCTCCACGAAACCATCGCCAATCCGCAGCTCGACGAGATGGTTCGCCATGCAGCCATCACCGCATGGACCTATCGTGCGCTGACCGGCGAAATCGATCGTGACGAGGCACGGCGCTGGCTTTCGGAATTCCCGGAAAAGACCGAGGCTCCGCCAGAAAGCTACGTATGGGCCTCATGGGCCTATGCAATCGCAAATCTGGGCTTCGAAGAGCTGACCGCAACGGTGGAAAAGGCTTTCGCCGACGGGCGGATTGGAGGGAATGAGTTGTGGCTGGCGCCGGTCACTCTCGACGATTTTCGGGCCGAGCTGAAGGAGTCGCAGGCCGCTCCCGACCGCGAACAGTGGATGCGGCGCATGCAATATTGGCCCTTCGAGAACACAGTCGACACGCTCTCCATGTGGTCCAGTTTCTCCGACCGCCCCGACGATGAAGAGCAACACAGCGATCGGAGCTTTCGATCCCCCGTACCGACCGTGAACCCGTATCGCGATGTCGGGCGCAACGATCCATGTCCTTGTGGCAGCGGCAAGAAATACAAGAAATGCTGCCTGCAATAAGCTGACCGTCGATAGGATTGCGCGGTTGTAGGCCCTGTTTTTTTCGCGGTAGCGGCAGGCCGAGCACCGTGACGACGGCCGTCCGGGCCTTGCGCGCAAGCCGCGCTTGGATGCAAGCTGGCCCTCGAACAAGCTCAAAGCACGACACGACCGGAGGACGCCCCATCATGGCCACTGTAAGTCCCGTCATGGCTGAGTTGAAAGAGTACGACATCTATATCGATGGCGCGTGGTGCCAGGCGGCATCCGGCAAGCGCTTCGAGAGCCACGACCCCTATACCGGCGAGCCCTGGGCGCTGATCCCCGAATGCGATGCCGGCGACGTCGACCGTGCCGTCGAGGCCGCCTACCGGGCCTATGACCGCGGCCCCTGGGCCGAGACCACCGCGACGCAGCGCGGCCATATGCTGCGCAAGCTGGGCGACCTGATCGCGGAGAACGCCGAGGCCCTGGCGCAGACGGAGGTCCGCGACAACGGCAAGCTGATCTCGGAGATGGCGGCGCAGACCAGATACGCGCCCGAGTGGTACTATTACTACGGCGGCCTCGCCGACAAGATCGAAGGCACCGTCATCCCCACCGACAAGCCGGACACCTTCAACTACACCCTGCGCGAGCCCGTGGGCGTCTGCGCCATGATCACGCCGTGGAACTCGCCGCTGCTGCTGGTGGCCTGGAAGCTCGCGCCGGCGCTCGCCGCCGGCTGTACCGCGGTGATCAAGCCGTCGGAGTACACCTCCGCCTCGCTGCTCGAGTTCATGAAGCTTGTGGAGGAGGCCGGCTTCCCGCCGGGCGTCGTCAACGTGATCACCGGTTTCGGCAAGGAGGTCGGCGGGCCGCTGGTCGAGCACCCGAAAGTGGCGAAGGTCGCCTTCACCGGCGGCGACGCCTCGGGCCGGCACGTCTACGCCGCCGCCGCCAAGGAGCTGAAGCGCGTCTCCCTCGAGCTCGGCGGCAAGTCGCCCAACATCGTCTTCGACGACGCCAAGATCGAGGACGCGGTCAACGGCGTCATCTCCGGCATCTTCGCGGCCACCGGGCAGACCTGCATCGCCGGCTCGCGGCTCCTGGTGCAGGAGAGCATCCACGACGATTTCGTCGAGCGGCTGGTGAGCACCGCCTCGCAGGCGCGCATGGGCGACCCGCAGAGCTACGAGACCCAGATCGGCCCGGTC
>JAKSBI010000900.1 GCA_022361215.1 Hyphomicrobiales bacterium
CGCCCTTCATCACGGAGGAGCTCTGGCAGCGCCTGGGCGAGCGTGCGGGCGGACGCGACGAGATGCTGATCCTCTCGGAGTGGCCCGAGCTGGACGGGCTTTCGGATGAGTGGGCCGCGCAGGAGCTGGACTGGGTGATCCACTTCGTTTCGGAGGTGCGGTCCGTGCGCTCGGAGATGAACGTGCCGGCCGGTGCCCTCGTGCCCCTCGTGATCTCCGGCGCCGACCCGGGCACGCGCGCGAACGCCGAGGGCTACGACGACACGCTGAAGCGTCTGGCCCGGATCGAGAAGATCGACTTCGCCGACGAGCCGCCGAAGGGGACGGTGCAGATCGTTCTGGGTGAGGCCACGGTCGCGCTCCGGCTCGAAGGAATTATCGACATCGCCGAGGAAACCGCGCGGCTGCAGCGCGAGATTGCCAAGGTCGGGTCCGAGATCGAGAAGCTGTCGGCCAAGCTCTCCAACGAGCAGTTCGTGTCGCGGGCGCCCGAGCATGTCGTCGAGGAGCAGCGCGAGCGCAAGGCCGATGCAGAGGCTGCCGAGGCGCGCCTCAAGGAGGCGCTGAAGCGCATCGAGGTGGCGCTCTAAGCGCTGACTTTGTCGGACCGGCCGTCCTCGGCCTCCAACTCGCGGATCCGTCGCGCGAAGATGATCAGGTAGAACAGGATGAAGAGATAGAGGAAGGTCTCGGTGGCCTCGCTCGGACGGAACACCAGCGCCTGGGTGCCGAAGATGTTCTTCGCCATGCTTGATCCCTTGAAGAGCAAGGCGCACAGCGCGACCGGGACCATGGCGCTCGCGGGAAGGAAGAGCGACCAGCGGTTGCGCCTGATCCAAGGCGTGAACAGGGCCGCCAGCGGGATGCCTACTCCGCCGACATAGACGCCGAGCTCCAGCAGCAGCCTCGGGTTCTTGTCGAACACGTCGATGACGTTGTGCAGGTTGGTCTCGTCCTGCCGGTTGAGCTTGGACCAGGCCTCGGGCGTCTCCCAATGGAAGAAGTGCTGGCCCCAGCTATGTTCCTCGCCGGCAATGTAGAAGCAGGCGAAGGCGCCCAGGCTGACGAAGACCAGGACCAGCCGCCGCCGGCGAACGAATGGCCGGAACAGCAGCCGGATGGCGATCAGGAATCCGACCAGAGGGATGAAGAAGTGGCTCAGCTCCAGAAGGCCGTACCCCTCGGGCAGCACATGTGCCTTGTACCATTCAGGCGCGATCGCATAGCAGGCGACGAGGAAGGCAGCGACAAGAACCGGTACGAGCAGCCACCACCAGGCCTCGCGCCGTCCCGGATCGTGGCGGAAGGGCCGAAGCGGACCATGGTCCAGCACCGGGTCCGGGAGGCGAGCGCCCTTTTCGCTCGGCGGGCTCCGCAATGTGTCCGATGTCGAGATGCTGGTCATGTCCGTGTCGATGTCTCTGGCGTTCCGTGCTGGTTGTCCTGCCGGCGCGAAGTCGCACCTCTTATGGGCGTCTCTCCCGTGCTGTGGGACGGCAGCCGCAATCCGATAGAATAGCCGGTTTGGTGGCCGCGGTGAAACCGGCGGGATGCCGCGGCCCGGTGGTGCGGCGTTTTGCGGCTGGGCCGGCTGCCGGGCGCTGCCCTGTTTGCGCCACAAATTCACTCGACGATGCAAGGCGTTGGAGGGGCGCGTTCCTCTGGATCTCTAGCCTGTCGAGATCCGGAGCTTTCGCGTATGAATGGGCGTAATATCGAGGGGGCTTGCGCGGCTTATCTGCGCAACAGTTCAGGCACATAGCTGGGGAATTTAGGAATGGACGCCAAGACGTTCGATAAATCACGCTTGCCGAGCCGCCACGTGACGGAGGGGCCGACACGCGCTCCGCACCGGTCGTACTACTATGCGATGGGGCTCTCCTCCAACGAGATCCATCAGCCCTTCGTCGGCGTCGCCTCCTGCTGGAACGAGGCGGCGCCCTGCAACATCGCGCTGATGCGCCAGGCGCAGGTGGTGAAGAAGGGCGTCGCGGCAGCGAACGGGACGCCGCGCGAGTTCTGCACGATCACGGTCACCGACGGCCTCGCCATGGGCCACCAGGGTATGAAGTCCTCGCTGGCGTCTCGCGAGGTCATCGCCGACTCCGTCGAGCTCACCATGCGCGGCCATTGCTACGACGCGCTCGTCGGCCTGGCCGGCTGCGACAAGACGCTGCCGGCCATGATGATGGCCATGTGCCGGCTGAACGTGCCCTCCATCTTCATCTATGGCGGTTCCATCCTGCCCGGCACCTTCAGGGGGCAGCCGGTGACGATCCTGGACGTCTTCGAGGCCGTGGGCCGGCATTCCATCGGCGAGATGTCGGACGAGGATCTCGAGGAGCTGGAGCAGGTCGCCTGCCCCTCGGCCGGGGCCTGCGGCGCGCAGTTTACGGCCAACACCATGGCGACGGTCTCCGAGGCCATCGGCCTGGCGTTGCCCTATTCGGCGGGCGCGCCGGCACCCTATGAGATCCGCGACCGCTTCTGCATGGCGGCGGGCGAGCAGGTGATGGAGCTGCTGGCACGCGACCTCCGGCCCCGCCAGATCGTGACCCGTGAGGCGATGGAGAACGCGGCGACCGTGGTGGCGGCCTCCGGCGGATCGACCAATGCCGCCCTGCACCTGCCGGCCATCGCGCATGAGTGCAACATCGATTTCGACCTCTTCGACGTCGCGGAGATCTTCAAGCGGACGCCCTACATCGCCGACCTGAAGCCGGGCGGCAAATACGTGGCCAAGGACATGTTCGAGGCTGGCGGCGTGCCGCTCCTGATGAAGACGTTGCTGGAAAACGGCTTTCTGCACGGCGACTGTCTCACCGTCACCGGCCGCACGATCGCGGAGAACATGGCCAGCGTGAAGTGGAACCCGGACCAGGACGTGATCTGGCCCGCCGACAAGCCGATCACGCCGACCGGCGGGGTCGTCGGTCTCAAGGGCACCCTCGCGCCCGACGGCGGCATCGTGAAGGTGGCGGGCCTGGAGCGGCTGCAGTTCCGCGGCCCGGCACGCTGTTTCGACTGCGAGGAGGAGGCCTTCGAGGCGGTCGACAAGGGGGCCTACAACGAGGGCGACGTGCTGGTGATCCGCTACGAAGGTCCCAAGGGCGGTCCCGGCATGCGGGAGATGCTGTCGACCACCGCCGCGCTCTATGGCCAGGGCATGGGCGACAAGGTGGCGCTGATCACCGACGGGCGCTTCTCCGGCGCGACGCGCGGCTTCTGCATCGGTCATGTGGGTCCCGAGGCCGCGACCGGCGGCCCGATCGCTCTGATCCAGGACGGCGACATGATTGCGATCGATGCCGAAGCTGGTACGCTGGATCTTGAGGTGAGCGAGGACGAGCTCCAACGGCGGCGCGAGGCCTGGAAGCCGCCGGCCCATCCCCATCAAAGCGGCGTGTTGTGGAAGTTTGCGGAACAGGTCGGTCCCGCGCGTTACGGCGCCGTGACCCATCCTGGAGGCAAGGCGGAAGTTGTCTGCTACGCGGACATTTAGCGGGGTCTGCGTCGCGCTCCTTGTGGCGCTGGCGCTGGTCGGTCAGCAACCGGCGCTGGCGGGAGACAAGATTCGTTTCTCGTCGGCGACGGAAGCCTACCGCCAGGGGCTCGAAGCCTATCATGCCGGGCTCTACGATCTCGCCATACCGGCGCTGGAGTTCGCGGCCCGCTTCGGCGTGCTTGGCGCGCAATTGCGGCTGGCGAAAATCTTCAGCACGGGCGAGGGCGTCCCGCAGAGCGATGCAAAGGCGTTCCACTACTATCAGCTGATCGCCGACCAGTATGCCGACACCAGCCCTTACCATCCGATCGCGCGTTACGTGGCCGAGGCTTTCATCGCGCTGGCGGCGTCTCACCGCAAGGGCATCGCCGAGCTGAAGATGAAGCCCGATCTGGTCCGGGCCGCGGGACTGCTGCGCCACGCCGCCAGCTACTTCGGCGACCCCAGGGCGCAGTTCAAGCTGGCGCAGATGTATCTTGCCGGCGAGGGGGTGCCGAAGAACACGCGGCTTGGCGTGAACTGGCTCGCCAATGCGGCGAAGAAACAGCATGCGCCCTCCCAGGCCATGCTGGGCGATCTGCTGTGGCGTGGCGGCAAGGACGTGCGGCGCCGGCCGTTGAGAGGGCTGGCGTTCCTTGCGCTGGCCCGACAGAACGCCGAAGGAACGGCGGACTTCGACTGGATCGAAAAGCTGCATGCGCGGGCAGAATCCGAAGCCGGCATCAAGGAGCGCGCGGGCGCGGTGGAGATCATGGCACGCTGGCGCCGCCAGCCCGGCATGACTCTCAAATCGGAGAAGCCGGCATCGCCGGAACACACGGGCTCGACCAAATCCTCCCAGAGCGTCGTCCCGCCGGTGGGACAGGGTGCAGATGCGTCGAAATCGGGACCGGCGGCTGCCGCGAAACTGCGTTAGGACCTGCTCGACATTCACCTTCTGGATGCCGGTCGAACCTTTCCCGTAGGGTCGGGGAATGCTCGCCCGGGGGCGCTGGTCAGGACAGCTCGATCCACACCGGCACGTGATCGGAGGGCTTCTCCCAGCCACGGGTGAAGCTGTCGATCTCGCAGCCCTTCAGCCGGTCGGCGGCCTGCGGCGAGAGCAGCAGATGGTCGATGCGGATGCCGTTGTTCTTCTGCCAGGCGCCGCCTTGATAGTCCCAGAACGAGTATTGATGCGCCTCGTTGTGACAGGCGCGATAGGCGTCGGTCAGGCCGAGGTTCAGGAGCTGTCGGTACGCTGCATGGGTCTCCGGCCGAAACAGCGCGTCGCCGGCCCAGGCTTCCGGATCGTGCACGTCCTCGTCCGCGGGAATGACGTTGTAGTCGCCGGCGACGACGAAGGCTTCTTCGAAGGCCAGCAGGGATTTCACCTGCTCTTCGAGGCGCGCCATCCAGGCCAGCTTGTAGGGGTATTTCTCGCTGTCCACCGGGTTGCCGTTGGGAAGATAGATGCAGATCACGCGCACAGCCGTGCCGTCGGTCGAGACGACCGTCTCCAGATAGCGGGCCTGGATGTCGTCACCATCGCCCGGCAATCCCGGCGCAACCTCGTCGAACGGCAGCTTAGACAGGATGGCGACCCCATTGAAGCCCTTCTGTCCGTGCACGGCCACGTTGTAGCCGAGCTCCTCGAAGCGCTCCGACGGGAAGGCCTCGTCGACGCTCTTGATCTCCTGCAGGCAGGCGATGTCGGGCTGGGCCTGCGCAAGCCAAGTCAGGGCGCCCTCGACGCGCGCCTTGACGCCGTTGATGTTCCAGGTTGCGATCTTCATGCGCCGTGCTTAGCACGGCGCCCGCGGTCAGAGCGAGAAACTCGTGCCGCAGCCGCAGGACGCGGTCGCGTTCGGATTGACGATCTGGAACGCCGCGCCGATGAGGTCGTCGACGAAATCGATCTCGCTGCCTTCCATATATGTGCAGGAGATCGGGTCCAGCACGACGGTGGCGCCGTCGCGCTCGATCACCAGGTCGTCCGCGTCTCGCGTCTGCACGAGATCGAACTTATACTGGAACCCGGAGCAACCTCCGCCTAGGACGCTGACGCGCAGCATGGTGTTGTCGGGCTCGTTCGCGACAATCTGAACGATGCGCCGCGCGGCACGTTCGCTCACGGTGATGGATGTCTCTGACATCGGATTTGCATCTTCCTTGGGCGCGCTCTGATGCGCGCACTCTTCAGTGAGAAAGATAGGTATGTGCCCTCAGTTGTCAATCGAGGCATGAGCGGGGACCGGGAAAGGGCGCGCATATCGGCCATGACGGTGCAACCGCGCGGCGCCTGCGTCTATGCCTGTTCGCCGGCGTCGAGCCGCGGCCGGCGCTACCCCGAGGAGCCGAGCCTCTCCCGCACCGCGTTTCAGCGGGACCGGGACCGAATCATTCATTCCACTGCGTTCCGGCGGCTGACGCACAAGACCCAGGTCTTCATTTATCATGAGGGAGACCACTATCGCACCCGGCTGACCCACAGCCTGGAGGTCGCCCAGATCGCGCGCACGATCGCGCGCACGCTCGAGCTGAACGAGGATCTGGCCGAAGCGATCGCACTGGCTCACGATCTGGGCCACACGCCCTTCGGCCATGCGGGCGAGCATGCGCTGAACGCGGCCATGTCGGACTATGGCGGCTTCGACCACAACGGTCAGAGCTTGCGCATCGTGACCCAGCTCGAACGCAAATACGCGGCTCACGAC
>JAKSBI010000849.1 GCA_022361215.1 Hyphomicrobiales bacterium
ACCGGGTTGACGGTCAACGCATTTGTGAAGCTCGCCAATCGAGAAATGCCGCGCACGTCCAGTGGGAAGCTCGCCCGACATGCATTGCGAAAGGATCTGGTCGCTGGTGCGTTTCGCGACCGAATGATCGAAGCGGGGAAGATCGACATGGATGGACATCCGGTTCAAGTCTTGACCGACGCACGCCTCACCGCGATCAGGGGCGCCTGGATGGAGGCGCTCGAACTGCAGGGCGCCACGCAGGACACGAACGACGACTTCTTCGCTTTGGGCGGAGACTCCATTCGTGCACTCCGACTGCTGGCGGAATTGGAACGGATCGCGGGCGGCAAGCTTCCAATCGACTTCGTTTACGTGAACCCGACGATCGGCGCCCAGAGCGATGCCATCGCGGCGCGGGGCGATGGTCTTTGCCGCACCGATCTGGAAGTGCTGGTGCGGGATATGGCAGCCGATGCTTTCGGTGTCGACCCGGCCACCTTATCGCCCGACGAGCAGCTGATGGCCCGTGCCGGCGGCCTCGAGGCGGTCTTAAAGTTCGCCGAGGAGGCTAAGCGGGTCTTCGACGACTCGCCGGCGGTCGATCAGGCGCTTTCAAAAAACACCGTTCGCGATATCGCCACGTGTCTGGCCGCCCTCGGACCGGATATTGCCGAAAATGACGGTGATCTAATGCCGTTCCAGGAAACGCTCTACTATCACCGGCGCAGCGTCATGCGAAACGAGCCGACCGGTTTGAGCTGTTACATCGTTTACCGTTTCGATTTACTCGGCGAATTGGACGTCGATCTATTGAGCGATGCCTTGGATGCTTTGGTCGATGCTCATCCAATGCTTCGGGTTTGGGTCGACGAGTCCGGCGAGCGACCGAGGCTGAAACTATCGCCGCCGCTAGAACGGCTGCCACTTTATGTCGAGTGTATCAAGCATTTGCCGTCTGACGAACGCGCCGCGCGGCTGGTGAAAATTGATCGGGAGGACGACGACTACCGGGCCGATCTGGGTCAGGCCCCACTCTTCTATATCCGAGCGATCGAGCGCGGTGATCGCCGCTGGACGATCACCATGCATTTCGATCACATGGTGGTCGATGGCTTCGGCCTCTTGGAGCTGTCGAAGGAACTGTTCGAGACGTACGAGGCGAAACTGCTCGGCCGTCCGTTGCTCAAGTTCGATCCCGCACCAGCCTTCTCCAGCTATGTCTGGCTTCAGGGCTTGAGGGCGCGGACCTCTCGCTACGCCGCCGACATCGAACATCATCTGGCCGGATTCGCCAACCTGCCTCCGCGTCTGATGATCCCGATGCGGCGCAACCCGGCGACGCTGGAGGCGGTAACGTTCGCCACCTTGCACCGCGCGCCGGATCGTGACCTGCTCGTCGGTCTGCGTGCCTGGACTCAAGCGGATTCGAGCCTAAGCCTAAACTCAATTCTGCTCGCGGCGTTATTCAAGGTCGCAAATGTCTGGAGCGGGCAGGATGATCTCGTGCTCAACATGCCGATTTTCAATCGGGAGCACTACCTTCCCGCTGCGCGCCGGGTCTGTGGTAGTTTCATTGACATCTTCCCCGTTCGCCTCATGACGTCGTTCGCAGAGCCGATCGCAG
>JAKSBI010000804.1 GCA_022361215.1 Hyphomicrobiales bacterium
GCCCCCGAGCCCGAACACGACGCAGTTGGAGCCGGGCTCCACCTTGGCGGTGTTGATGACGGCGCCGATGCCTGTGGTGACGCCGCAGCCGACATAGCAGACCTTGTCGAACGGCGCGTCCTCGCGAATCTTGGCGACCGCGATCTCGGGCAGCACCGTGAAGTTCGAGAACGTCGAGGTGCCCATATAGTGAAAAATCTTCTCGCCGCCCGCCGAGAACCGGCTGGTGCCGTCCGGCATCAGGCCCTGGCCCTGAGTCTCGCGGATGGCCTGACAGAGATTGGTCTTGGGATTCAGGCAATACTCGCACTGGCGGCATTCCGGGGTGTAGAGCGGGATGACGTGATCGCCAGTCTTGACGGAGGTGACGCCCGGCCCGGTCTCGACCACGACGCCGGCGCCCTCATGGCCGAGGATGGCCGGGAAAATGCCTTCGGGATCGGCGCCCGACAGCGTGAACTCGTCGGTGTGGCAGATGCCGGTGGCCTTGATCTCGACCAGCACCTCACCCTCTTTCGGGCCTTCCAGGTTGACGGTGGTGATTTCGAGCGGTTTGCCGGCCCCGACGGCTAGGGCTGCACGTGTTTCCATGGGCTCTTCCCCCCTAGTTTGACGGGCTGCACCGGCCCGATATTGACGATTGCGGGCAGACTATCTGCTTTGAGAATCAATCTCCAGAGGCGAGGGCGCTGTGCCGTGGCTCGACCATATCCTCCTTTAGTGCCAGGAACAGGGTCGTGGTTCCTTGAACTGTCTGACCGCCGGGACGGTCATGGAGTGGCTTTGTGATCGCTGTGACGGTCAATTCTCTTGACATCTCTCAAATGTCCATATAAATGACTGCTCTGGCGGTCACAATGCATTCCTGTGACCGCCAGAGCAGTCATTTGGAGGTGCCTTATAATGCCGCGCACGCCTCGCACTTATTCGAGAGTCACGGAGGAAGCGCTATCGCTTCTGGGAAAGCAGATCCGTTTGGCCCGCAAGCTGCGGCGCATGACAGAGATTGAGCTCGCAGAGCGGGCAGGCATAGCGCGAAGCACATTGCAGAGACTCGAGCGAGGTGATCCGTCCGTAGAGATAGGACTAGTTTTCGAAGCCGCCAGGCTCGCAGGTGTACATCTGTTTGACGCGGAGGAACCGTCGCTCGCGCCACAGATCGAGCGTCTTGATGACAAGCTCGCGCTACTGCCCAAATCGATCCGTGTGAAACAGAGATCGGTCAAGGATGACTTCTAGCGAAAGCACTCCGGCAGAAGCTTACGTTTGGATCTGGTTGTCTGGCGCAACTGAACCTGTGGTCGCCGGTCGCATCGAGGCAGACGGCCAGCGCTATGTCTTCAACTATGGCCGCTCATATCTCGAACATGACAATGCGATTCCGATCTATCTTCCGGAACTCCCGCTGGGACGAGGCTCGCAGCCGCCACCGCCTGGCCTCCAGATGGCAAGCTCGCTGCGCGATGCTTCTCCGGACGCCTGGGGGCGCCGGGTCATCATCAACCGGCTGACTGGCCTAAAGGGCAGCGCCGCCCGTAGTGCCGAGTTTGATGAACTCACCTACATGCTGGAATCCGGTTCCGACCGAATGGGCGCCCTCGATTTCCAGGAATCGCCAAGAGACTACGTTCCGCGCCTGGCGGAGAATGCGACTCTCGACGAGATGCTGACTTCGGCCGAGCGTGTGGATCTAGGGGTGCCGCTCACTCCGGAATTGGACCAGGCCCTCCAACACGGCAGCTCAATCGGTGGCGCGCGCCCCAAAGCGCTGGTCCAAGACGAAGAAAAGAAATACATCGCCAAGTTCTCCGCGACGAATGATACCTACAGCGTAGTGAAGGCGGAATTCATCGCAATGCAGCTTGCAAAACTTGCCGGCATCGACGTTGCGCCGGTGAAGCTGACAGGAGCATCCGGCAAGGACGTTTTGCTCATTGAGAGATTTGACCGTGAAGCAACCGATACCGGCTGGACACGCCGGGCGATGGTTTCGGCGCTGACGATGCTCGGCCTCGACGAGATGATGGCGAGGTATGCCAGCTATAGAGATTTGGCTGAAATCGTCCGCGCTCGATTTACACATCCGGCCGCGACGTTGCGCGAGCTCTTCTCCCGGCTCACATTCAACATCCTCGTTGGCAACAATGACGACCATGCCCGCAATCATGCGGCATTCTGGGATGGCGTATCTCTCACGCTCACCCCGGCTTACGATATTTGCCCCCAAGCGCGAACCGGTCGGGAAGTCAACCAAGCTATGCTCATCTACAATGGGAATAAAGAAAGTCGGTTGTCTCTTTGCCTGGAGGCAGCACACAATTTCCTTTTGAGCGAAGAGCAGGCGGTCAATATTGTCAAAAAACAGGTCGCTTGCATTAAAAAGAACTGGCACACGGTCTGCGACAACGCTGAATTGAGCGAAGTCGATCGTAATTTTTTTTGGCGGCGGCAGGTCCTCAACCGGTATGCTTTTCAGGGAAGCGAACGCTATTTCGGCGATCTGACCTAACCGACTGATACGACATTTGGGCTAAGCGGATCGAGGCAACGGTGCGAGCACGGGTCGGCTCGACCAGCACATTCACATCATGCAGCCGGAGCATTTGCGTCGAACCGTCGAGCCCGTTCCAGTCTAGAGAGGTCTGCCATGGCGATATCCGAGCGCGATCGAACGAGCAGCGAAGCCGTCACGCTGCGCTGGCCCGTGGAGATGGCGCGGCCGGCACAAGACAGGCGCGGCGAGCTCCTACAGCCCGGCTCCAATATCGTGCTCGATCTGCACGGCGATCCTTTGCGCTCGGATCTGGTGATCTACTCCGACGGTAACCACCATATGGCGCTGGAGGCCACCGTGCGGGCCTTCCTCGAGCGCCAGAAGGGGCTCGAGGACATTCTTTACGCAACGACGCCGCCGCGCATTTTGCTCGAGGCCATCGAGGCCGGCGCAATCCGGTCCGGCAATCTGCGGCTCTCGGTCGTGCCGCATGTCTTCATCGGTCCGCCCGAGGCCGTGGAGACCTTGCGTCTCAATGGCCGTGTGGCCAGCCATGAAAGGTTCATGCAGAGCCGGGGCGTCGCTCTGCTGGCGCGCAAGGGCAATCCGAAGGGAATCGGCGGCATTCAAGACGTTCTTGAGAGCGGCATCCGCTTGGCCCTGTCGAACCCGGTGTCGGAGAAGGCCTCCTACATGCTCTACGAGACCGCGATCCTGCGGAACTATGCCGGCGGTGCCCGCTCAGAGGCCGAGATAACGGAATTCCTGCGCGGCGGCGACGTGGTCAAGAGCACGGTCATCCACCACCGGGAAATCCCGGAGATCTTGGCCGCGGACCGCGCCGACGTCAGCCTCGTCTATCGCCACTTGGCGCTACGTTATGAGCGGATCTTTCCGGACGTGTTCGAGCTGATCGCGCTCGATGACATTGAGATCGCCGCGCCAGACCGGCAAGGGGTGGCGTCCTATCATGTTGGCGTGGTCGGCGACGGCGGCCGGTTTGGAGTGGCGTTCCGAGATTTCCTGTTCTCGGACGAGGTCACCGCGATCTATGAGCATCACGGTCTCACACGTCCACGAGCGTGACGCCTCTGCTCATGGGGAGCTACGGCCACTATTGAGTTGGTTGCTTGCCGCGCCAGCGGCCATGTCGCTGGATCGGGGGCTTGGCTACGGTCACCGCCCGACCGGTGGCGGGGCGATGAAGGGGTAGCGCGCCTTGGCCTTGGTCTGCACGGCGCCCGAGTTGCGCACATAGCGGCGATCGTCGTCGTCGCGCAGCTTGAAGGCCCAATTCGGTTCGCCGCCCGTGGTGTCCTGGATGAAGCGCCGGCACCTCTGGCTCTGCAGCGCCTTGGCGTTGATCTCTTCCGGGTCCCAATCCTTCAGCAGTTCCGTCTTCAGCCCTGCCAGCGTTTCCGTATGTCCGGGCTCTGCCGCCAGATTGGTGAGCTCGTCGGGATCCTCGACGAGATCGTAGAGCAGGTCGGGGTGGCCGTGGGTGTAGATCAGCTTATGCCGGCCGCGTCGTAGCATGCGGCAGGGCGCGCAGGTCCCTTCGCCGGTATACTCCGAGACCACCACGTTGTCCCAACCGGAGTTGTCGCCCTCCAGGAGCGGAACCAGGCTGCGTCCGTCGAGGGGCGAGACGGGCTCCCAGCCCGCACCGCCCGTGCCGATGTCCATGACCGTCGGCAGCAGGTCGGCCAGTGACACGAGCTCCGTGACCCTCCCGCTCTCGAACCGGCCCGGCAACGAGACGATCAGCGGGACGCGGGACGACCATTCGTAGAAGTACTGCTTGTACCAGGCGCCCCGCTCGCCGAGCATCTCGCCGTGGTCGGCCAGGAACACGATCACCGTATTCTCGGTGAGACCGACCTCGTCGAGCGTGCCGACGATGCGGCCGACCTTGTCGTCGATGTAGGAGATCATGCCGTAATAGGCGTGACGGGCGTTGCGGACATGCTCCTCCGTGACATCGTCCAGGTCGCCGCCATGGGCGAAATGCAGCCAGCGGCTCATCTCGTCCTGCTCGTTGTGCCCGATTGCCGGCACTTTCGGCATGTCGATGTCGTCGTGGCGGTAGCGGTCCCAGTATTCCGGCTTGGTGATGAAGGGCGAGTGGGGGTGCGTGAAGGAGACGGTCAGGAAGAAGGGCTGGTTCTCGGCAAAGCGCACCAGATCGTAGATCTTCTGGATCGCGAAAAACTCGACCTCGTCGTCGTAGTCGATCTGCAGCGAACGCTGGCAGGTGCCGGACTCGACGACCGCGCGCATGTTGATGCCGGTGGGCCGATTGTGCGGGCCTTCGGTCCAATCCGGCGTCCAGGCGAAGTTGGACGGGTAGACGTCCGTGACGAGGCGCTGCTCGAAGCCGTGCATCTGATCCGGCCCGATGAAGTGCATCTTGCCGCAGAGCGTGGCGGCATAGCCGCAGGAGCGCAGATAGTGGGCGATCGTCGGCGTCGAGGCGGGGAACTCCGTGGCGTTGTCCCAGACCTCGATGGCGTTGGCATAGCGCCCGGCCATCATCGAGGCGCGGGACGGGACGCAAAGCGGGAAGTTCGTGTAGGCGTTCTCGAAGACGACGCCCCGATCAGCCAACGCGCCGATATGAGGCGCGTCGACCAGGCCTTGGCCGTAGCAGGGCAGGGCCTGCGGCGCCAGCTGGTCCGCCATGATCACGAGTATGTTCGGGGCATCCTTGTTCGCCATCTTTCTGCGCCTCTTGGTCGGGATGGTCTGCGGCACGCCTCAGCCGTCCGACGCGACCCGCGGGGAACTCGTGCCGTGGAGGTCGATCTGAAAGCGGGAGGCGGAGCCCAGGCAAGCCCCGCCCCAACCGGGGACTATTTCTTGCCCCCGACCCTCATCCCGAGCTTGGTCGCGACATCCTTGAACGTTTCATACTGTGCCTGGACGAATGCCTTCGTCTCTTCCGGGCCGCGGATGTCCGGGATCGAGCCCAGCTGCTTGATGAACTTGTTGAAGGCCTTGTCCGTCTTCAAGCGGGCGAGGGTGGCGACCCATTTGTCGACCACCGGCTTGGGAAGGCCGGGCGGACCGAAGATGCCGCTCCACCCGATGATGGTCTCCATCTCCTTGTAGCCGAGCTCGCTGACCGTCGGCACGTCCTTGACCGCCTCGAAGCGCTTCTCCGTCGTCACCGCAAGGGCTCTGACCTGTCCGGCATTGATGGCGCCGATCAGGCCCGAGAGGTTCTGCCAGAGAAAGTCTACATGGCCGCCGACAAGCGCGGCGCGGGCCTTGCCGCCGCCCTTATAGGGCACATGGGTCAGGTTCTCCTGGTTGACCGCCATCTTGTCGGCCATCACCAGCGTGGCGATATGCAGGAGCGTCCCGACGCCGGCCGAGGCATAGGACAGCTTCTTGCCGCCCTTCAGGGCCTTCTCGAAATCCGCGAAGGTTTTGTAGGGCGAGTTGGCGTTGACGGCGAGAACGAACGGATTGCGCTCGGTCAGACCGAGAAAAGTGAAATCGCTCCACTTGTAGGGGATGTTCGGGTTCACCGCCGGTGCGCCGGCCTGGCTGCCGACCCGGGCCGACAGCAGGGTGTAGCCGTCCTTTCGCGACCGCGCGACGAAGTTCGAGCCGACGACGCCGGCCGCGCCCGTCTTGTTGATGACGAGAACCGCCTGACCGACATAGTTGGGCGCCGTGCCGGCCACGATCCTGGCGTGCAGATCTGAAGCGCCGCC
>JAKSBI010000253.1 GCA_022361215.1 Hyphomicrobiales bacterium
CGTGTCCGCCGCCAGGTCTTCCGCCTGTGCATCGCCGCCAGGAACAACGGCAAAGCTGCCGGGCGCCGGCCATGTGGCCTGCGGATAGCGCTCGAAGGCCAGGCGCGGCAGATAGGGCGCCCAGGACAAGGCCGCGACCGCGACCGCCGGACACAGGACCGCGAGGACGGACAGGACCGTCCGTCGCGCGCGCATCCATTGCAAATGTTGTTTTGCCATTTGGACCTCAGGGCGATGACGATGACTTGTGCCGAGCGGTGCTGGGCGCGGGCGCATTACGGGAGAGCTTCGCGAGCGCGTCCGGTGGCGACAGGGCAACCTCCCGGGTGCCCGGAGCCTCCCGATCCTGCATCAGTAGCGCCAACCGCTCGGGGCCGGCGCCTCCGGTTTGGTGCGCTCCCGCACATCCAGGTATTGCATCAGCCGCCAGCCACGAAAGCTCCACCCGCGCCAGTCCTGCATGTGCAGGCGATGCCGGCTCGCGCTGTCGCGCAGGCAGTGCTCCAGAGCAGAGCGCTCCAAAATGTTGAGACCGGTGGCGTCGGCGATACCCATACCCATGGCGCGCATGGCATCGGGGCCCAGATCGCAGAGATAGCTCGTGTCGAGAGACTGAAGAGCTCGGCTGGACCGCCCGCTGTGGGAGACGTTGTAGGCTGCCACCACATGGGCAAAGTTCACGTAGGCGCAGACATAGAGCGTCGCCGCGGCCACCGCCAGAGTCCGTGAGATCAACCAGAGACTCGACCGTCCGAGAGCGATCCGTGCCAGGATCAGAATCAGTCCGGCCGCCACCAGACACATCCAGATGAATGCGGCGATGCGCCAGTAGGTCAGCGAATAGACCTCGACATACACATTCAGTCGCAGGACGGACGAGATCACGAGCAGCACGTTCTGGCCGGTCCACAGATAGACGAGGCCGCGGAGCAGCGGCGAGCGTTCCGCGTCGCTCCCCGGCCTCAATGCGATCAGAACGAACGCCGCAGCAAGAAGGGCCGTGACGATCAGCGGATAGGCGCCCCTGTGCGCATAGCTGGCGTAAGTCATGCCTGCCGGCAGCCTTGCACCCGCCCAGAGATAGGCGATGTCGAACCCGCTCTGGACGGCAAACAGGAAATTGAACACAACCAGAGAGCGGAGCACCGCATTGGCCCCAAGCACGTGCTCCGCCGCCTCGCCCGCTATCGCGCCCGGCGCGACCCAGACAGGATCGCTCGTCCAGCTCGACCTCGGTCGCAGGCGCACCCGCACGAACGACCAGACCATGCCCACCGCGATGGCCCAAAACGCGATCCTCGCGAAATCGAGCTCCACGATGCTACGCCAGACATCGAGCTTGGCGAGCCACTGTTCGATCAACGGGTTCGCCGAACGGAAGAGCAGCAGGAAGATCGTCCCCAGAAAGATCGGTACGGCCCACTCTTTCAGCCTCCCCCGAGCGAAGGCGGAGGCGCCCTTGCGGCGGCCGAGCCAATGGAGCTTGGCGATGACGGCCCAGAGCTGAACGGGTCCGCCGAGCAGTTGCCAGACGACGGCCGCCGCTCTTTCGATGACGTTGCCGGACAAGACGCCGGTCACCACGAGCGTGTAGATCGAGAGGCCGACCACGCCGCTCGCGAGGGACAACGGACTGAAATGCTCGACGAGCGGCAGCAACGAGGCGAGCAGTATCGCCGTCACTGCGAGATGTGTCCGGACCGACACGCGGATTGGGTTGGCAATTGGTACGAACCCGGCGAGGAAGACGCAGAAGACCACCGCGGATATGCCCAGGGCGTGGCGGTAGAAGAGCAAATCGGCAACCGCGGCGGCCAGACAGGCGAGGAAGAGGGAAAGGCCGATGCCTCTGCGGGCGCGGCCAAATCCGGGCATGGACGTCACACCATGGCGCATTCTCGACAACCTCCGCGCAGCCCCCTTCGACGGCGCCAGCCGCCGGGGGTGTCGCAATGGCGCAAAACCGCATGACCGTGCCGGGCGGCCGCTCAGGCCTGTGGGATCGACGTCGGGTCGTCCGGCACCATGGAGTTCGAGGATGGGCGCTGCGCTGGTGTGAATTGAACCTTGGATCGCCACTGCGTGTGGCCAGTCTTATGGCCCGGCCATGTGCAGGTGCCGTCCCGGTGTTCGTCAGATTTTGCGTATTTATGATGCAAGTCCCGTGCATCCCTGCGACCGTGATACCAGATAGCGGCAGGCTCCCTGGACATGGACTCCCCGCAGGTGGCTAAGGCGCGTCTCGAGACGGCGACGCAGGACTTGAAGGATGGATCGGACATGCATATCGGCTTGATCGGGGGCATCGGCCCCGCGGCGACCGACTACTACTATCGCCGGCTCATTGCGGCGCTGGCCGAGGCCGGGCGCGATCTCGACCTGACCATCGCCCATGCGGACTCGCCCACGCTGCTGCGACACCTCGCGGCGAACGACATTGCGGCCCAGGCCGCCATCTTCGGGCGGCTGACGCACAGGCTGAAGGCGGCGGGGCGCTAGCCGGGGAAGCGACGCCATGCCCATGCCGATGGCCTATTGGAAGGCGTCGGAGGACTTCGACGCCTTCATCGCCGATGTGCGCGACACCTGCATGCTGCAGACGCATCATCAGGCCTACCACACGCTGCGCGCGGTGCTGCACGTCTTCCGGTCCCATCTGACGGTGGCGGACGCGCTGACCTTCGCCAACGTCCTGCCGCCGGTGACGCGGGCCATCTTCGTCGAGGACTGGGCGCCCGGCGGCGACCCGGCCCCTTTCCCCGGCCGGGAAGCACTGCAACGGGAGGTCAAAGAGATCCGGCCCGATCACAATCTGGCGCCGGAGAGCGCCATCGGCGACGTGGCGGCGGCGCTGCGCCGCTCCTCCGTCGACGGCCGCGACCTGGACCGCGTGCTGGCGGCCCTGCCGCAGGGGGCTGCCGAGTTCTGGGCAGCGCGCTAACGACCGCGCGGCACCCCTACACGACGATGACCGGCTGGCGCGCCATGCCGTTGTTGCCGACGCCGTAATAGGACCAGACGGGCTCGGGCGGCTGGACGTTGCCTTCGCTATCCGTGGCGCGGGTGCAGAGCATGTGCTCGCCTTGGGTGGCGTGCCATTCGTAGCGCCAGCCGCGCCAGGCGTAGGGCCCGATCGGGTCGTCGAGCACGGCGTCGTGCCAGGAGGCGCCGTCGTCGGTGCTGACCTCGACGCGGGCGACCTGGCTGCGCCCGGCCCAGGCGCGGCCGACCAGGGTGACGGAGCCGGCCTCCACGCGCCGCTGCAGCGACGGGAAGTCGACGATGCCCGGCGGCGCCATCAGGGCGCGGACCTTCATGGTCTCGACCGGCGCGCCCACGTCTTCGGGCCCGCTTGTCTCGCGGTAGAACTGCATCTGCACGCCGTCGAAGGCCTCGTCGATGACCTCGATGCGGTCGAGCCATTTCACGTTGGTCATGCCGTACCAGCCCGGCACCACCAGGCGCAGCGGGAAGCCGTGCTGGGGCTCGAGCGGGGCGCCGTTCATCTCGTAGGCGAGGATCACCTCGTCCCGCATCGCCTCAGCGACCGTGAGCGAGCGCTGATAGTACTGGTCGACGTCGAACTGGATGCCGCGGTCGAGGCCGGTGAACAGCACCTCGCGGGCGCTGTCGGCGAGCCCCGCCTCCTCCAGGATCGGCCCGAGTGGCGTGCCCGTCCATTCGGCGGTGCTGACCGCGCCGTGCAGCCAGGGCTGATTGACGGGGCGCGGCTTGGCGAAGACGCGCCCGTTGCCGGCGCATTCGAAGGTGACCGGAAAGGTGACCGCCGGCCGCCGCCTCAGGTCGTCGAGGTCGAGGCTCAGCGGGGTCCCCACACGCCCGCCGATCGTCAGTTTCCAGGCGGCGGCGTCCACATAGGGGATGTCGAAATGGTTCAGCAGGTAGTGCATGCCGGTCGGCGTGATCGGCAGGCGCAGGCCCTCCGCCGGAATGCCCCGGTTGCGGAAGGCGAGCTGGATTTCCCGGAGCTGGAAGGTGTCGTCGCTGGTGTGCGTGGTCTCGAGGTCGGGACTGTCGGTGACGGGTAAGGCTTCGGTCATGGGGCGTGGCACTCTTGTGGCATCGGATGCGCCATAGTGGCATCGGTTATCGGGCGAGTCATGCCGGCATTGGCTGACGGCCTGTTTCGGCGCGGCGCGGTTTACCAGGACATCGAAAAACGCTGCCGGCGCGCGGGGGTCTCGTGACATAGAACGGTCCAACCTTCCGGTTATCCGAGCCGGACACCTTGGAGGGGCCACAGAAGGCCCTTACGGCATCGAGAGGTGCACGCGTTCATGCCGCGACGTTTCATACGGACACTCGTCCTTTCGGCAGTCCTTGTGCTGGGCGCTTGGGAGCCTGCCGCGAAGGCGAAAGATGCCAGCAGCTTCGAGCGCCAGGTCCTGCGCCTGACCAATCAGGCCCGGGC
>JAKSBI010000120.1 GCA_022361215.1 Hyphomicrobiales bacterium
GTGCCGGCGCCGTCGCCGATGCAGAAGTCGGGCCGGTGCACGCCGCCGCCCTCCTTGGCGACCGCGTTGGAGACCGTCGGCATGGAGTGGCAGTTCACGTGCCAGACCCCGCCGAAGGCGTTGTGGAGCGCGTCGAGCGCCTGCTTCACCGCGCTCTGATAGGGACGCAGACAGGTGTCGAGCCGGTGCCGCACCTCGGCGACCGAGAGCTTGCGGTCGTACATGGGCTGGCCCGTCGAGTGCAGGCGCCAGATCGCGCCGACGCCCAGCGCCGTCTTCGGGCCGGGCTCCAGGGGTCCGGGCCAGGGCTCGGCCAGAAGCTCCGGGTCCACGTCGCGCTCGGAGCGGTTGGGGTCGCAGTAGCTGCGCGGGAAGAGGGCGCCGATCAGCCGCGCGCCATGCGCCGGCGCCGCCGCGAACAGCGCGTCCACCAGCGTGTCCTCGGCCTCGCGAATGACGTCCGCGGGCACGACGGTGCCGAAATCCTCGGGATAATCCGTGCCGCTGTGCGGCGAATCGAAGACCAGCGGCAGGGCGTCCGACGCCGGCTCGCGCACGAAAAGGACTCTCTCTATGGTCGTCTCGTTCATCGGATATCTGCGGTGGGCGCTTCGGCGCGTCCCGGTCCCCGTTCATGTGGCGCCGCCAGGGCAGGTGTGCAAGCCACACGTCGCCGACGGCCCATGGCGTGCGCCGGTCAGGCCGGGCCATGGCGGTTCGGGCGATGCGGCAACATCGCCGGGGTCATGTCCGGCAACATCGTACCGCTCGCATTTTGGTCACATCGTCATAGTCCCTTAATCGCCTCAGCGTGGAGTGGAGGGACGACAACCACCGCAAGCCGGGGAGCGATGATGTTCGTCACGAGTCGCGAGTCCGGGCCCTGCAGGCGAGGTTGGGCCCGTGTTTCCTGAGTACACCGCGCGCGAGCGCGTCGCCGACGGCTGTGTCCATGCCGTGGGCGTCACCGCCAGCCTGGCCGCCACCGGCACGCTGCTGGTCGCCGCCGCGCACATGCTGCCTGCGGCCTCGGTCGCCAGCCTGGCCGTCTATGGCGTCGGCCTGGTGGCCATGTTCAGCCTCTCCGCCGCCTACAACATGGCGACGCGGCCGGACCTGAAGGCCGTGCTCCGGCGCCTGGACCACGCCGGTATCTTCGTCATGATCGCCGGCACCTACACACCCCTCGCGCTGGTTGCCATGGGCGGCGCCTGGGGCGTCGGCCTGTTCGCCGCGGTCTGGGCCGTGACCCTCGTCGGCGTCGGCCTGAGCCAGTTCGCGCCGCGACTTTTCAGCCGCGTCTCCATCGGCCTCTATCTGGCCCAGGGCTGGGCCGCGCTGGCCGCGCTCGACCCCTTGGTGGCGCGGCTTTCGCCCCTGGCGCTGGCGCTGATCGGGATCGGCGGCGCGCTCTACACGGTCGGCGTGCTCTTCCACGTCTGGGACCGCCTGCCCTACAACAACGCCATCTGGCACGTTTTCGTCCTGGTCGCTGCCGGCGTGCACTATGCCGCGATCCTGGAGGCAACGGCGCTGATCTGACGGGAGCGGGCCGCTGATGGTCACCTCGGGGAACCTGTTTGCCGACTTGCCTGAGAGCCCGCAGGCGGAGGAGATCTTCGAGACTTTGGCCGGCGGCGCGGCCGGCGTTCGCGTCGAGCGTATCGTCTCCACCGGTCAGACCAGCGCCGAGGACGACTGGTACGATCAGGCCGAGAGCGAATGGGTGGCGGTGCTGCGCGGCGCCGCGCGTCTGCAGATCGAAGGGGAGGACGCGGAGCGCAGCCTCGGTCCGGGCGATTGGCTGCGCACTACGGCGGCGCGGAGCGCTGAAACGGGTTTGGCGGCCGCGGGCGGATGCCGGGCCGGCGCGCCGTCAAGTCTTCCGCGCCCGCGGACGCGCTACATCAGGCCCAGAAGGCGGGCCAGGTCCGCCCCCAACTCTCCGATCAGGACCAGGATGGTGACGCCCATCCCGGAGGCCAGCAGGCCGAGCTCGCCCGGCGTGGCGCCCGACCGGCATTTTGCGAAGCGCAAGATCAGTCCCGTCATATCGACCCTCCCCCTTCTGTAGGGTCCGTAAACGCCCGGACTTTTCCGGTTTGTGGGCACTCTAGCGGGGCGCTGTCAAAACGGGATTAAGACGCGGATGGAAATTCAGATGAGTGTGAAAATTGGGTGAACGCCGGCGTCGACTTTTGAATGATCTTGCGTCCCGACGGCCGCCGGGGCGGATCGGCCCACAAGCGTCGTCAAAGCGCTTGCCCGATGCGCCGGCACCGCGCTGCGCGTGTCCCTGCCTATCGGCCGATTTGCCGCCGTCAGGTCCGCATCAGGGGAAGCTCAACAGGCCCTAAAGCATGTCTCCCGAAAGTGGATACCGGTTTCGGGAAAAAAGACATGTTTCAACAAAGAGCTAGAGCAATGGCGCGAATCAGAATGATCGCGATAGGCCCTAGGATGTACGAGGCGGTCCCCGGCGCCAGATGGCCCGGTTGTTCTGCCATCGCCCGGGATCCCGGCCCAGGTGCCGGGGGGTCTTATGCCCAGGCAGGTACAGCTTGCCGATCTGGGCTTGCGCCATAACGCGTGGATGGGGGGCGGGCCGCTTCAGCGTCAGGGCCATGACCCAGACGAGCGCTTCTATCTTCATCACGAGGATCTCCCGCGCAGCCTCGATTCTCCGGCCCGGCGCCTCGTGCCCGGCCGACATCTCTCAGCCTCCCTCGTGCTCCCCAAGGAGCGCGCGTGAAACCGTTGGATCGGTATCGGTTCTGGGTGCCCAACTCAGGCGGATCGCTTCGGCCTCGGATCCGCTGAACTCGGCTCAGGCTCCGCCGCTACGCTCGAGCCCGTCCCGGCCCTTGGACGGGCGGGAGCCGCACTTTAGGCCGAGACGGGCCCGCGGCGCCAGGTTTTGGTTTCCACGTGGTTAACGGCGGGGGGGACATCTTGGGAGAAGCTGTTGTCTTCAGCCCTACCGGCAGCGCTTGACCCCGAACGCCTGCGCAAGCCATGATCGTTCGGCAGGATCGGGCTGGGTGGCGCGTTCTGTACGGGATTAAGAGTATGTCATCGAGTGAACTGGAGCGCCTCAAGACGCTTGCCCAATTCGCAGATCAGATCTCCAACATGGCCGCCAACACCGCTGATGCGCGCCAGGGCATCGCCCGGCTGATCGCGAAGGCGGAGCAGGATATCCGGACGAAGTCTCTGGAGATTCAGCTGCAGCAGTCTCATATCGCGCTGCTGAGGCATCTGGACGGCATCCTGGAAGAGACGCCGGGCATGACAAACGCTCCGCTCCGGCTCAACGAGAAGGACGCCGGCGCGCCGAAGGTCTTCGCGCCCGAGAAGGCGGCAAGCTGACCTGCGTGCCTGCCACGTCACCTTCGTGCGCGAAGGCTTGACTTCGGGGCTCGATGGTCCTGACGGGGCAGTCTTCGGGGGCCTTGATCGACCTACTGTGGCTCCGCGACGGGCCGGCATTCCGCTAAGCCCGCAA
>JAKSBI010000192.1 GCA_022361215.1 Hyphomicrobiales bacterium
AGAACCACATCATGGCGTTCGCCAGCTCCCGGGGCCGCTCCAGGGTGACGAAGTGGCCGCAGTCGAGCACCAGGACGGCTTCCAGGCCCGGCACGTGCTCCTCCATGCCCCTGGCGTAGTCGATCGGCTGGCGCGGGTCGTACTCGCCATGGACGTAGAGCACCGGCATGGTGAACCTGGAGTAGTCCACGGGGTCGCTGTTGCGGATGTCGCGGAAATAGCGCGGCACGGCTTGCGCCACGCCCGGATAGGCGAACTCGTCGATAATGCCCTGCAGCTCCTCCTCCGAGGGCCGCGTCTCCGGCTTGCAGGAGCTGTCGAACCAGACGCGCACATAGGCGTCGGCATTGGCCATCAGCCCGCTCGCCTTCTCGGGGTTGAGGCCGTTCCACTGGTGGTGCAGGGAGTTGCGCGGGTCGTAGCAGTGCAGCGACAGGCAGCAGCGCACATAGCGCTCGACCCGGTCCGGCACCTGATGGCAGAGATTGTCGCCGACGATGACGCCCCAGTCGTGGCCGGCGAGATGGAAGCCCTCGACGCCGATATGGTCGAGCAGCGCCAGGGTCTCGCGCGCCACGGTGCTGCCGGAGTAGTCGCCCTCGGCCTTGTCCGACTGACCGTAGCCCTTCATGTCCAGCGCGATCACCCGGAACTGCTTGGCCAGCAGCGGGATCTGATGGCGCCAGCAGCGCCAGCTCTCGGGAATGCCGTGCAGCAGGACCACCGCCGGCCCCTCGCCCATCTCGACCCAGTGCCAGTCGAGGCCGCCGACTTTCGCCGTCCTGTGCTGGAACTCCGCTTCGCCCGTCATCCTTTCCGTCCTCCGATCGAGCGCCGCCCGGGGCGCCCGGCAAAGCAATCGCGCCGACGGAGACCCGCCGGCGCGATCGAGTTTCGTCGTCGCGTCGTCCGTGCCCGACTGCGCGGCCGGACGCCCTAGATCAAGTGCGCCACCAGCGGCGCGGCTCGACGTTGACCGCCTCGCGGTCGACCGGGATCTCGCGCGCGATGGCCGAGATCTCCTTGTAGGTGTCGTGTCCGCCGGACCACTTGTTGAGACGCTCGCGCCAGGCTTCCCATTGCTTCGGATGGTGCTGCGGCGAGCACATCTCCTCCGCCTCCTTCAGCGCCTCGGGCGACAGGGTCGCCACCCGCACGTTGTTCTTGGCGTAGATGGTGTTCGGGAACTGCGGGTCGCTGGCGCCGACAATGCGGACCAGGCCGGCCTCGTGACAGCCCTGCACCCAGATCTGGGTGGTGTAGGCCGATTCCATGACCGCGTCCTGCAGGTCGCCCGGAAGCTTCTCGAACGTCTGCAGCCGCATGGCGGTGCCCTGGGAGCCGGCGAAGAAGTTGAGCTGCACGTCCTGGGCGATGACCGGCGCCATGTTGGCGAAGGCGGCCGCGGCCGACCAGGTCTCGGCGCCGTCGACCAGGCCCTGCTTCAGGCCGTCGAGGGTCTCTTCCCAGGCGATCGGCACCGGGTTCAGGTTCATGAGCTGCATGGCGATGCGGCCGAGCTGCGTGCCCGTGACCCGGTTCTTGGTGCCGGCCAGCTCCTTGACGCTGGTGACCGTCGGCTTGTCCTTCCACTTCAGCCCCAGCATGATCCCGCGCAGCTCGGCGTGGGAGAACAGGAACTGCAGCTTGTGGCGCTGGCGCAGCGGCTCGCGGAACAGCTTCTCACTGCCCGGATGGTAGAAGAAATAGTACATCGAGGCGCGGCTCGGGAACATGTAGGCGTAGTCGAGCACGTTGTAGTAGGGCGCGCCGCCGGCCGCGTTCTGCGTCGACGAGGTGTACATGTCGACGATGCCCTGCTGGGTCTTCTTCACGCAGTTGAGCTGGGTGCAGATCTGGTTCGAGCCGAGGAACTCGACGCGGACCGCGCCCTCCGTGCGCTCCTCGATGTCCTGCGTGAACTGCAGGGCGCCGGAGTGCTCGATGCTCTGCACGCGCGCGTTCATGCCGTCGGCGCCGAACTTGATGTTGACCTTGGCCTTGTTCTTGAAGCGCTTCTCATAGGTCGAGTTCGCCGCCTCCGCCAGACGCGGCAAGGTGACGGAGCCGCTGAGCGCGCCGAGACCCAGGAGCGTCGAGGTCAGACCAAACTGCTTCGTGACGCGCATGAAATCACGCCGCGTCACGCCATCCAGCTTGGACAAGACGCTCTTGTACTGTGTCGGTGAGTCCATTCTCGGTAGTCCTCCCTTGATGCGCCTCCCGCGGTTCTCTTGGCCGGAACCGGGGACGTGCGCCGTTTGAAACCGCTCGCCCGAGCGCTCTCCCGCCGCAAGCATGAAAGCGCCTGGATCTGCGGGTGTCAAACACCAACAAATTTAGCGTTTTGAATGGGACATAACTGTCAACTGCATGGCAACCTTTTCTTCGAAATTGGGCCTGAACAGTCTCATAACAGGGACTACGGCCGATCTGCTTCCCCAGGATTCCCAATAATGGGACCGGAGGCGGCGCGCCGCCCCTCAGGGCGCGCCCAGGGCGCGCAGATAGGGGGAGATCTCCATCAGCTCGGCGGTCAGCGGCAGCACGGCGGGCAGGATGCGCACCTCGACGGGACGGATCTGGAGCGTGCGAGGCTTCAGCTTCGGGTCGTCGTCTTCCGGCGCGCGCCAGTCGATGCGGGCCTCTCCGGTGAGCTGCAGAACGTCGCCGCGCGCGAAGTCCAGGACCATGAGGCCGCAGCGCCCGTCCTCCAGGATGTTGCCGAGCGTGTTGAAGAAATTGTTGCCGGTGTAGTCCGGCATCGTGAGGGTGCCGTCGGCCGCAACGCCGATGAAGCCCGGCAGGCCGCCGCGATGGGACATGTCCACGCCGTGACGGCGCTCGGCGCTCTCGGGCCGGAAGCTCGAGGCGATGTAGAGCGTGTCCGCCTCGGCCAGGAGGGCCCGGGCCCGGTCGGTGAGATGGTCGGCGACGACGGGAGGGGGCGCCGGCTCCGCCCGGGGGCGCCATCGGACATCTCTGGCGTTGATGTATTTCGGGCAGTTGCCGATGGACTGCTCCACCCGGATCTCGGTGTGCCCGGAGGCGCGCGCGACGACCGTGCCGTTCAGCCGGTTGCGCCGCCTGGTATGGTGCTCCAGCCCGAGCAGGCCGAGGCGTGCGCCGGTGGCAAGCGCGGCCCCGAGCGGATCGCCCGGCAGCGGCTCGGCGGCGATCGCAAGCGTGCGCGGGTCCGGCGACTGCATGAAGCCGGGCGGACCGGCCAGCAGGGACGCCCACGGCCGGCCGGCCCCGTCGACGGAGCCGACGAAGACCATCGCGAGCCCGGCGAAGAAAGTGCGGTGCTGGTCCGGCATGTGGTCGCGGATCAGCCGGCGCCCGGCCCTTTCGAGCCGGTCGCGCACGCCGAACCGCTCCTGAACGGCGCGCTCGCCGCGGTGGAAGGGCGACGAAGACATCGGCCCGCCGGCCGGGCTACGCCGCCGCCGGCTGCGACTTGGGCATGGCGACGAAGCCGTCGAGGCCCTCGACCGCCGCGAGCCAGGCTTCCAGATTGGGGTGGCCGGCCAGCGACAGGCCGCCCTCGTCGGCGACGGCGATGTAGGAGTAGCAGGCGATGTCCGCCAGGGTCGGGCCGTCGCCCACCAGCCAGGTGCGGCCCTCCAGCCGGCGCTCCATGACGTCGAAGATCGTGGCGCTCACGGCCTTGGCCGCCTCCATGTCGCCGGGCAGGCCGAACAGCTTGATCAGCCGGGCCATGTTGGGGCCGCGGAAGATGTGGCCGGCGGCCGCGCCGAGCCATTCGTACACCTCGGCCCTCAGGCCCGGGTCCTTCGGCAGGAAGCGCCCTTGGCCGTCGTAGGTCTCGGCCAGATAGAGCAGGATGGCGTTCGAATCGCGCACCACCCGGTCGCCGTCGACGATGACCGGGACCTGCCCCAGGGGATTGAGGCCCAGGAAGGCTTCGCCGCGGCGCTCGCCCTCCATCTCGTTGACCGGAACCACCTCGAAGGGAACGCCCATCAGGCTGGCCGCGAGCCTGGCCCGGTGCCCATGCCCCGAGAGCGGCATGCTGTAGATCTTGATCATGGGTTGCATCTCCATTGCGCCGCTGCCTGGGGGCGCCTGCGGGGCGGGACTTTCCACTGATAAAGATTGATAGGGAAGACCGAAAATCATACAGTCTGATGTGTATGAGCGCACAGACAGAGAGCTGGGAGGACCTGCATCTGGTCCTCGCCATCGCGCGGGGCGAGGGGCTCTCCGGCGCGGCCCGGCTGCTGGGCGTCCATCACGCCACGGTGCTGCGGCGGCTGAACGCGCTCGAGCAGAGGCTCGGCGTGCACCTGTTCGAGCGCACGCCCCGCGGCTATGCGCCCACGGCCGACGGCGAGGAGCTGGCCCGCATCGCCGCGCGCGTCGAGGACGACATCCAGGGCGCCTACCGGAAGGTGGCGGGCAAGGACCTGCGCCTCTCCGGCACCATCCGCTGCGCGACGGCGGACTATATCGCCGCGACCTTCCTGCCGCCGATCCTGGCCGGGTTCCGGGAGCGCTATCCGGAGATCGAGGTGGAGGTGGCGATCTCGGCGCGCTTCGCCTCGCTGACCAAGCGGGACGCCGACGTGGCGCTGCGGCCGACCAACGACCCGCCGGAGACGCTCGTCGGGCGGCGGCTCTGCGGCATCGCCTTCGGCCCCTATGCGGCACGCGCCCATCCCGCCGCGGTCGCTGCCGCCGACGCCCTCGACGCTCACGACTGGATCTCGCCGGACGAATCGCTCTCCCACACCGCGGCCTATCGGTGGCGCCAGCGGCATGCGCCGAAGGCCGCGGCCAGGGTCCGCATCGATTCCCTCATCGGCATCTACGAGGCGGCCAAGGCCGGCATGGGCGTCGCGCTCCTGCCGCGCTACATGGCGGACCCGGACCCCGCCCTGCGGCGTCTCACCACCCCGGCAGCGGACATGACGCTGGGCCTCTGGCTGCTGACCCACCCGGACCTGCAGCGCACGCAGCGCATTCGCGCCTTCCTCACCTTCGCCGCCGACGAGATCAAGGCCCTGGCGCGAACGCTCGAGGCCGGAGGCCCGTCCGCACACGTACATGTCAAGTGATTGACAGCCCTCTTGGCAGCTCCTGCATACACTCGGTCGTTGCAAGGGAAACCGGTGCCGAAGACGTCACCGTCCGAGCACCGGGCCGGGCGCATGGGAGACGCCCAAGTCTGCAGCGAGGCGCGCAACCTGCGCGGAGAAGACCGCAACTGCCGATCCGTCGTCACCGGCTCGGCAGGGAGCGGCGCACCCGGGTTGCACGAACGCCGGACGTCGAATCCCTTCCGGCGGCGGCGATGCCGAACCGGGACGGGGCCGTCTCAGCCCCCCTCGACCGGAGGTGCGGAACCGCCGCCGAGCATCGCGGGATCCTCCTCCCGCACTTGCGCTGCTGCCCCGGCGCCGGCTGCCGTCGATTGCCGCACATCCGGCGGCGCCGGCGTCCGGGGCAGACGGCCCTGCGACGGCAGCGGCCTTGCAAACTCCGCCACGCCCGGTATGACTCCTTGAAAGAACAAGCACCTACCGCAGGGGAAGGAAACAGCATGCCGGACACCTCCGATCCGTCCTTTTCGGGCCCGGGGCCCGATCAGCAGTTCGCCGACTATCTGGCCCAGGGCAAATTCATGATCCAGCGCTCGGCGAGCACCGGCGCCTATGTGTTCTACCCGCGCGCCATCGCGCCCGGCACCGGCGCGGCGGACCTGGAATGGGTCGAGGCCTCCGGCGAAGGCACCGTCTACACCACCACGGTCGTGCGCCAGCGCCCCGAGAAGGGCGGCGATTACAACGTGGCGGTGATCGAGCTCAAGGAAGGCCCGCGCCTCATGAGCCGCGTCGAGGGCATCGCGCCCGAGGACGTCAGCATCGGCATGGCCGTGCGCGCCAGGATCGGCGCGATCAAGGACCAGCCGGCCCTCCTCTTCGAGCCCGCCTGACCGGCGGCCGACGCTCCTGAACACAAGACCAAATTCGATCCGGGGAAACGCAATGGCTCATGTATTGAGAGCGAAAACCGCCGCCGTCGGCGTCGGCCTGTCCGGGCTCGGCGAGGCGCCGGGCCGCAACGCCATGGAACTGCTGGCCGAGGCGGTGCACAACGCCGTCGCAGACGCGGGGCTGACGCTCGCGGACGTGGACGGCGTCTTCGCCGGCACCGCGGTGCATTCCATGCCCGCCATGTCGGCATCGGAATATCTCGGCATCCGGCCCAAATACTCCAACGGCAGCAATATCGGCGGCTCCTCCTTCGTCGCCCATTGCCTCGGCGCGGCCATGGCGCTCGATGCCGGGCTCTGCAACGTGGCCGTGGTGGCCTACGGCTCCAACCAGCGCACCGCGGGCGGGCGCCTCGTCACCATGTCCGAGCCCATGCCCTACGAGGCGATCTACGGGCCGCGCTACCCGGTCTCGGCCTATGCACTGGCCACGGCCCGGCACATGCACGAGTACGGCACCACCAAGGCGCAGCTCGCCGAGGTCGCGGTGGCCGCGCGCAAATGGGCCGCGCTCAATCCGCTGGCCTTCGCCCGCGACCCGCTGACCATCGATGAGGTGGTGAACGCGCGCATGATCTCCGACCCGCTGGGCAAGCTCGACTGCTGCCTGGTCACCGACGGCGGCGCGGCCATCGTCATGACCCGGGCCGACCGCGCGAAGGACTTGCCGAAAAAGCCGGTCTATCTGCTCGGCGCCGCCATGGCCCACTGGCACCGCATGATCTCGGCCATGCCGGACATGACGGTGAGCTCGGCCACGGATTCGGGGCCCCGCGCCTTCGAGATGGCGGGCGTCAAACCTGAAGACATCGACGTGCTGGAGCTCTACGACGCCTTCACCATCAACACGCTCTTGTTCCTGGAGGATCTGGGCTACTGCGCCAAGGGCGAGGGCGGCGCCTTCGTCGAGGGCGGCCGCATCGCGCCCGGCGGGGAACTGGCCGTCAACACCAATGGCGGCGGCCTCTCCTGCGTGCATCCCGGCATGTACGGCCTCTACACGATCATCGAGGCGATCCAGCAGCTCCGCGGCGACGGCGGCGAGCGCCAGGTGGCGGACGCCAAGATCGGCGTCGCCCACGGCAATGGCGGCGTGCTGTCGTCGCAGGTGACCTCGGTCTGGGGCAACGACGCGGCGCTATAGAAGGAGCATTATCATGACCGGCGCCCCATCCGATGGCGCGCTTTCGGGGCTCCGGGTCGTCGACCTGACCCGCGTGCTCGGCGGCCCGTTCTGCACCCAGTGGCTCGGCGATCTCGGCGCCGAGGTGATCAAGGTGGAGCCGCCCCAGGGCGACGAGACGCGGGCCTGGGGGCCACCCTTCGACGGCAAGGG
>JAKSBI010000467.1 GCA_022361215.1 Hyphomicrobiales bacterium
CCGCGCTCCTTGGCAATCTTGCCCGCGAAGGTCTCGTTGGTGACCGTGGTCACCCCTTCGATCCGGCGCGCCAGAAAATCCTTGAGCCCGCCGGGGAAATGGAAGGTCGCGGTCGCCGGCGTCTCGTCCTTGAGGAGCGTTTCGGCACAGGACCAGCGGATCTCGACGCCGCCGAACAGATAGGCCTTCGAGCGCGCCATCCGGAACAGCCGGTTGGGCCGGAACGCGACGCCTTTGCCGAAGATCTCCGGATCGGGCCGAAAGCGGACCTTGGTGCCCCGGCGGTTCTTGATCTGGCCCAGATGCTCGAGCGGGCCGTCGGCGACGCCGCGGGCGAAGGCCTGCCGGTAGAGCTGCCGGCTGCGGGCCACCTCGACCTCGAGCCGCTCGGAGAGCGCATTGACCACGGACACGCCGACGCCGTGCAGGCCGCCCGAGGTGTCGTACACCTTGGAGTCGAACTTCCCGCCCGCGTGCAGCGTGGTCATGATGACCTCGAGGGCGGATTTGTTCTTGAACTTCGGGTGCGGATCGATGGGAATGCCGCGGCCGTTGTCGGTGACCGTCAGCCAGCCCTCGGCGTCGAGCGCCACGTCGATCCAGTTGGCGTGACCCGCGACGGCTTCGTCCATGGCATTGTCGATGACCTCGGCGAAGAGGTGGTGCAGCGCCGTCTCGTCGGTGCCGCCGATATACATGCCAGGCCGGCGACGCACGGGCTCCAGGCCTTCCAGAACCTCGATGTCGGCCGCGGTGTAGCCGGCCTCGCCGTCCGCAGCCGCAGGCTTGCCCTTGGCGCCCTTCTTGCGGGCGAGGGGCTTGCGGTCCAGCTCGGTCTCAAGCTTGGCGAATAGGTCGCGCGATGCTGCCATGACGGTCGTGTGTGGCCCCGCAGAAACGCGGATTCGGTCCGCGAATCTCTTTATTGATGTTCCCATTTTGGTCGCATGAGAGCGGTGCATTTTCAAGGCACAACACGCAGAGACCCCGCCGGAGGTCTCATCCGGCGGGGCCTTTCGATCTGATCACGCGGGGAATCGGATTTGCAGGGTCAACGCGCGCCCGGGATGCCCGGTCAAAGCTCTCGCACGGCATCTCCGATGGGTTGAGCGTCCTGCCTCACATGCCCACCTGTCAAATTCAGGTCATCAAGCTTGTGTGCCGATGCCGCCGTTGGCACCAAGATGAACTGCGCCTTCGCGCAGCTCATAAGCCGATTGCGCTCGCCACACCAAGCTTTTCACAAATAGTGAGATTGTCTGAGATCTTGCCGTCTCGGCGCTGCGACTGTCGTCAGTCTGTCCGAGACGGCTCCTGTTCGTCCGGAGGAGTCATTTTCTTAAACCTCCTGCCTGCGAAGTCTGATCATGCTGGCCGAAAACGTGCGGCGGGTCAAATCACGAATCCGCCGCACGGCTCCGCGCATGTGGACGAAGCGCGTCCCGCTTCGCTCAGATCTTGCCGCCGTCCTTTCGCGTGATCGCGATCACTGACGGCCGGGGCGGCATGTCCGGGTCGAAGTCGGGCCACCGGGTCGCCGGGTCTTCGAAGGTCGACGCGCGGCCGAACCGCTCGTAGGACTTGGTGCCGTCGGTGCCGGGGTGCTGGACGGCGACGAACAGCGTCTGCTGGTCCGGCGTGAAGTAGGGGCCGCAAAGCTCGGCGCCGATCGGGCAGCGGAAGAACAGCTTCGAGCGGCCGCGCTGGGCGCCGTCCGTCTCGACCGCGTAGAGACCGTCGGCCTTTTGCGTTTTCGGCCAATTGCCGCCCTGGTCGGTCGAGACCCAGAGCCGTCCCTCGCCGTCGATGGCACAGTTGTCCGGGCTCGCGAACCAGCCGTCGGCGGACGTGTCCGGATGCCATTTGGCCTCGACCTTGGGATCGCTCGGGTCGCCGCACTGCACCAGGATGTCCCAGCGGAACTCCGTGGCCGCGTGGTCGCCGTCGGGTGGCGTCATCTCGATGATATGGCCGAACAGGTTCTTGGCGCGGGGATTGGCGGCGTCCTTGTCGTCGTCCTTGCGCTTCTTGTTGTTGGTGAGCATGACGTAGACCTTGCCCGTCTTCGGGTTCGGTTGGACGTCCTCGGGCCGGTCCATGCAGGTCGCGCCGAGGCGATCCGCCGCCAGGCGTGCATCGATGAGCACGTCAGCCTGGCTGTCGAAGCCGTTCTCCTTGGTCAGCGGGCCCTGACCGTGGACGAGCGGCAGCCATTTCGCCGTGCCGTCGCTCTCGAACTTGGCGACGTAGAGCGTGCCCTCTGAGAGGAGGGATTTGTTGGCCTCCCGGTTCTCCGGATCGAACGTGCCGGCGGAGACGAACTTGTAGACATACTCGAAGCGCGTATCGTCGCCCGAGTAGAGCACGACGCGGCCGTCCTTGTTGACGATGCTCTCGGCGCCTTCGTGACAGAAACGGCCGAGCGCAGTGTGCTTCACCGGCGTCGAACTCGGGTCCATCGGATCGACCTCGACGATCCAGCCGAAGCGGTTGGGCTCGTTGGGCTCCGCCTCCAGGTTGAAGCGGCGCAGGTTGGCGTCCTTCGTGAACTTGCCCCAGGCGTAGTAGCGGTTGCCGATGCCGTAGCGCCTGGCGCTGTCAGTGGCCTTGCCGGAGCAGACCTCCTTGTCCTTCACGCGCGCGTCGCTCCAGAAGTAGAAGCGGAAGTTCTCCTCGGCCAGCAGATAGGTGCCCCAGGCGGTGATGCCGCCGGCGCAGTTGTTGATGGTGCCGATCACCTTGCGCCCGCTCGGGTCGGCATTGGTCTGCATGCGCTCGTTACCGGCCGCGGGGCCGTCTATGGTCATCTCGGTTTCGAGCGCCGAGATGCGTCGGTTGTAGGCGCTGGTCAAGACAGGCTTCCAGATTCGCCCGTACCGCCTGATCTCGATGACCGTGCCGCCATGGGCCGCCATCTCCACCTCCGCCAGTACCTGGGTCATGGCGCTGAACTCTGGATTGGGATCGTCCTTGCCGCCGGCGCCGTCCTTGGAATAGTCCTTCTTGGAGTTGTCCTGGCGGCCGATCTTCGGGAACATCACCTCCTCGTTGGTGTATTCGTGATTGACGCAGAGCAGGCCCCGGTCGTCGCGACCTTCGAGAGGGATGAAGCCGACGAAGTCGTTGTTGTAGCCGAACTGGCGCAGCTGGGCCTTGGCGGATTGGCGATAGGGGTCGAATTCGGGGGCATCGGCGAACACTGGGTCGCCCCAGCGCAGCAGGACCTGGGCCTCGTACCCTTCGGCGACGTGGTGGGTCTCGTCGACACCGGAATTGAGCTCGCGGAACGGGAAACGGTCCTCCGCCGCGGCGGCCTCGCCGGGCGCGAGCGTCAGCGGCCCGATCGTCGCCGAGATGGCCGCCACGCCGAGCATGCCGCGCACCACGTCCCTGCGGTGGTAGCGGCGGTTGATGACGTCGCCGATGGTCTCCGCGATCTCCGGGTTCTGCGGGACATCGTCCAGCGCCTCGAACAGTTCCCCCCGATTGCAGAATTCGTCTTGCTCACTCATGGAACCAGCCTCCTGTCTATCAGCACTGGTGCGGCGTTTCGAATTTCTACCAAGTGCAACAATGTCTTTGACTCTAGGCGAACTGTGTGTCGGTTATTTTTAGGATCCGGCGGACTTGGCGAACGCGGCTCTGCGCCGACGGGCCGCGCGCAATCAGCTTCACGTCGAGTGGGAGAGGCCAATGGCTGTCAGCACACCAATCTGCGATTTCGGCTGGAAGGCGCCGGACTTCGAGCTGCCGGGCGTCGATGGCTCGACATACCGGCTGGCGGACTTTCAAGGCTCTGGCGGCACGCTGATCATGTTCATCTGCAACCATTGCCCCTATGTGAAGGCGATCATCGACCGCGCCGTCCGGGATGCCGGCGAGCTGGCTGCGCTCGGCGTCAAGACGGTGGCCATCTGCTCCAACGACGCCGTGGCCTATCCGGACGATTCCTTCGAGAAGATGAAGCGGTTCGCCGCGGACCACGGCTTTCCGTTTCCCTACCTGCATGACGAAAGCCAGACGGTGGCGAAGGCCTACGATGCGGCGTGCACGCCGGATTTCTTCGGCTTCAATGCCAGGCTGGAGCTTCAATATCGCGGCCGTCTCGACGAGAGCGGTCGCAACGCTGCCGATCCGGGCGCGCGCCGCGAGCTGTTCGAGGCCATGAAGCAGGTCGCCGAGACCGGCGAAGGACCGCGCGAGCAGACTGCCTCGATGGGATGCTCCATCAAGTGGAAGGCGGCATAGAGCGGTCGAGGAGGATGGTTCTGGCGCCGCCGCCGCCCGTCATTTGCCGTTTTTTTACGCCCGGCGCTTAGGGTGCCGCCCCAAAGAGGGGGATGAACTGGCGCTCCGTCGATGATCAAGAGTCTGTACCAGGATCACAAGGACAAGCTGGTGACGCTTGTCCTGGTGGCCGTCGTCTGCGTCGTTTTCGTCGTTGCCTAGGCGCGACCTTGGCCCCAAAGACCATGGGGCGGCCGAGGCCGCCCCATGCGCGTTCCGTGCGTGGCGTCGGGATCAGACGCTGTAATACATGTCGAACTCGATCGGGTGCGGCATCATCTCGAACGCTTCGACCTCTTCCATCTTCAGCTCGATATAGCCGTCGATCTGGTCGTCGGTGAAGACTCCGCCCTTCTTCAGGAAGTCGCGGTCCTTGTCGAGCGCGTCGCAAGCTTCGCGCAGCGAGCCGCAGACCGTCGGCACGCCCTCGAGCTCTTCCGGCGGCAGGTCGTAGAGGTTCTTGTCCATCGGATCGCCCGGATCGATCTTGTTCTCGATGCCGTCCAGGCCCGCCATCAGCATGGCCGCGAAGGCGAGATAGGGGTTGGCCGAGGGGTCCGGGAAGCGCACCTCGACGCGCTTCGCCTTCGGCGAGGCCACCAGCGGGATACGGCAGGAGGCCGAGCGGTTGCGCGAGGAGTAGGCCAGCAGCACCGGCGCCTCGTACCCCGGCACCAGCCGCTTGTAGGAGTTGGTGGTCGGGTTCGAGAAGGCGTTGATAACGCGGGCGTGCTTGAGAATGCCGCCGATGTAGTGCAGCGCGTTGTCGGAGAGGTCGGCGTATTTGTTGCCGGCGAAGACGGAATCGTCGCCCTTCCAGACCGACTGATGAACGTGCATGCCGGTGCCGTTGTCGCCGAACACGGGCTTGGGCATGAAGGTGGCCGTCTTGCCGTAGGCCTGCGCCACGTTATGCACCACGTACTTGTAGATCTGCAGCTTGTCGGCGACGCGCACCAGCGTGTCGAACTTCATGCCGAGCTCGTGCTGGGCGGCGCCCACCTCATGGTGGTGCTTCTCAGTGACGACGCCCATCTCGGACATCACGCTCAGCATCTCGGAGCGGATGTCCTGGGCGGAGTCGACCGGCGGAACCGGGAAGTAGCCGCCCTTGGTGCGCGGCCGGTGGCCGAGATTGCCCATCTCGTACTCGGTGCCCGTGTTCGAGGGCAGCTCGCTCGAGTCCAGCTTGAAGCCGCAGTCGTAGACGTCCGAGGTGAAGCGCACGTCGTCGAAGATGAAGAACTCGGCTTCGGGGCCGAAGAACGCCTTATCGCCGACGCCAGTCTGCTGCAGATAGGCCTCGGCCTTGCGCGCGACGCTGCGCGGGTCGCGCTCGTAGAGCTCGCCCGTGGGCGGATCGACGATGTCGCAGAAGACGGCCATGGTGGTCTGCGCGAAGAACGGATCGAGACAGGCCGACTCCGGATCGGGCATCAGCGCCATGTCCGACTGCGAGATATCTTTCCAGCCGGCGATGGAGGAGCCGTCGAAATAGACGCCGTCGGCGAACATATCCTCGTCCACCAGGGCGGCATCCATCGTCAGATGCTGCATCTTGCCGCGCGGGTCGGTGAACCTCAGGTCCACGAACTTGACGTCGTCGTCTTTGATGCTTTTGAGAACGTCACTAGCGTCTGCCATTCTAATCCCCTGTTTGGTTTGGTTCTGGATGCCGACGGGACTGCCGGCGTGTGAGTGATGCGTAAATGGACGTCTTCGATTGCGATGTGCGTCCGCGGGTCACGGGACGCGCACGGCCGGCGGTCGCGGACGGGGCGTCAAATCGCGTCCCCGCCGGTCTCGCCCGTACGGATGCGGACCGCGTCCTCCACGGTGGAGATGAAGATCTTTCCGTCGCCGATCCGGCCGGTCTTGGCAGATGTGAGAATGGCGTCGACGGCCTTTTCCACCAACTCGTCCGAGAGGACGATCTCGACCTTTACCTTGGGCAGAAAGTCCACAACGTACTCGGCGCCCCGATACAGCTCCGTGTGGCCCTTCTGGCGCCCGAAGCCCTTTGCTTCCGTTACGGTAATGCCTTGCAGACCAATCTCTTGCAGCGCCTCCTTCACTTCGTCGAGTTTAAACGGCTTGATGATGGCCTCGATCTTCTTCATGTCCCGGTCCACCTCCGCGCTCGCGTTTCCGCTTGGAATTCATCGATGTTCTCGACCGGCGCCTAGCATGCGCCGTGCCAAGGCTCAATCGTAAAAAAAAGTCAGAAGAATCAGGGGGTTGTAGGTTCGAATTTGGATTCGCGATGGGATAGACGGCAATTGCTGCAAAAGGATTGTGCAATCTGGTCAATTTATAGGCAGAATGGATGCCGCAGGCGGGGGATCGCCTTGCCCGAATTCGGATCTGAACAAATTTGCGGCGCCACGCGACACGATGGTGGATTTGCCATGCAACGGCGACGCGCTAAAGTTTCCAGTCTAGCGGGCGCTTGAACACAAACGCATGCCCGCGAACGGGGTCGACCCGACCGGTCGAGTTTTACGCGTATTTTGAAACGACGGTTCCAGCATCATGCATGAGCTTCTCACCACGGCCGAAATGGGCCGCGCGGATCGGCTTGCGATCTCGGGCGGACTTCCGGGTCTGATGTTGATGGAGAAGGCCGGCCGCGCGGTCGCCGACGAGGTGGTGCGGCGCTTCCCCGATGCCGGCACCGTCGCGGTGCTGTGCGGGCCCGGCAACAATGGCGGCGACGGGTTCGTCGCCGCGCGCCACCTCCGCGAGCGCGGCTACGGGGTCCGGGTGGGGCTGCTCGGGTCCGTCGAAACGCTCAAAGGCGACGCCCAGGCTATGGCGGAGCTCTGGGACGGCCCGGTGGCGCCGCTCGACCCCGGCATCCTGGAGGAGGCGGAGGTCGCAGTGGATGCGATCTTCGGTGCCGGCCTGACGCGGGCGATCGACGGTGCGGCGGCTGTGCTCATCGCGGCACTCGATGCAGCAGACATGCCGGTGATCGCCGTCGACGTTCCGAGCGGCGTCGACGGCACCACAGGTGCCATGGCAGGCATTGCCGCAAAGGCGCTGGCCACGGTGACCTTCTTCCGGCGTAAGCCGGGCCATCTGCTTCTGCCGGGGCGCCTGCAGTGCGGCGAGGTCCGTGTCGCCGACATCGGCATTCCCGACGACGTGCTCGCGGAGGTCGCGCCCGCGGCCTGGGCGAATGCGCCGGCCCTCTGGCTGGATCGTTTTCCCTGGCCCGAGGTTTCGGGCCACAAATACGGACGTGGCCATGCCGTCGTCGTCTCGGGCGGGCCCCGGAGCACCGGCGCGGCGCGCCTCGGCGCGCGCGGTGCGCTGCGGGCCGGCGCCGGGCTCGTGACCCTGGCCTCGCCGCGGGCCGCCTTTCCCGTCAATGCGGCTCAACTCACGGCGGTCATGATCGCCCCGTTCGAGGGTGCCAAGGGCCTGGCGCGCATGCTTGGCGACAGGCGCAAGAACGCGGTGCTGATCGGGCCGGGCGCCGGTGTCGGCGCCGCGACCCGCAATCAGGTGAAGGCGCTGCTCGGATCCGAGGCCGCGGTGGTTCTGGACGCCGACGCGCTGACGTCGTTCGAGGGGCGGGCGGCGGAGCTTTTCGACGCCATCGCCGGCCGCGAGGCGCCGGTCGCGCTGACACCCCATGATGGTGAGTTCGCACGCCTCTTCGACCCGAACGCCGGCACGGGCTCGCGGCTCGAGCGCGCCCGCCGGGCGGCGCAGGTCTCGGGTGCCGGGATCGTTCTGAAGGGGCCCGATACCGTCATCGCCGATCCGGATGGCCGCGTCGCCATCAACGAGAATGCACCGCCCTGGCTGGCGACCGCGGGGTCGGGCGACGTGCTGGCCGGGTTCGTCGCAGGCCTTCTCGCCCAGGGCATGGCGGCTTTCGAGGCGGCCTGCGCCGCGGTCTGGCTGCACGGTGCCGCGGCCGAGGCGTTCGGCCCTGGTCTGATCGCCGAGGACCTGCCTGAAATGCTGCCGGGGGTGCTGGCGCAGTTGCTTGAAGGCTCGGGCTAAGCGCGCTCCGCAGGGCCCGGACGCCGCCGCAGCAGCAGACGGGTCACGGGCACGACGATCGCGTGCGGCAGCAGCTTGATGGCAAGCGCGTTGGCCCGGTTCAGGATGCCGGGCACGATCACCCGGCGGCCGCGCATGAACCCCTGGAACGCGACTTGGGCCACCCGGTCGGGGTCCATGCTGGGCAGCACTTTGATGTAAATATCGTGCTTCACGCCCATGCGCACATGGAACTGCGTCCTGACCACGCCGGGCGCCGCCACCGAGACGCGCAGATTGGTCCGGGCCAGCTCGGCCGCCAGGGCCTCGGTGACGGACACGACATAGGCCTTGCTGGCGTAATAGGCGGCCTGGAACGGGCCGGGGACGAGGCCGCCGAGCGATGCGACGTTCAGGACGCCGCCGCGGTCCCGGGCGATCATGCCCGGCAGGAACCGGCGCGTGAGATCGGTCAGCGCCATGACGTTGAGCTGCAGCATGCGCTCGAGCTCGCCGGGGTCGGCCTCGGCGAACGGGCCGGCATTGCCGACGCCGGCATTGTTCACCAGGAACTCGACGTGGAGGCCGCTGGCGTGCACGGCGGCCTCGACCGCGTCGCGCCCGGCTTCCGTTGTCAGGTCCGCGACGACGGTATGCACCGTAACCGGATAGGCCTGGCGCAGCGCTTCGGCGCTGGCCTGAAGCGCCGGCTCGGTTCGCGCCACCAGCATCAGGGCATGGCCAGCCTCGGCGAACTGGCGGGCGAGCGACAGGCCGATGCCTTCGGAGCCGCCTGTGATGACGGTGACGCTGCTCGGATCGGTGGTTGGGCTTTCAGCCATGGTGTGTTGGTCCTTGAACCTGTGGTCCGGATGGAAGCGCCGGCGTCCTAGCCACTCGCGGCCTGAGGCGCGGCGGGTCCGGAGCGGGGCAGGGGGGCGGCTTCGGCCGCCGGTTCCGCGAGCAGGTCCGCGAAATGCCGGCTCAGAAGCCTGTTCGTCGGATCCCACTCTGTGCGGGCGGCAGCGAACCGGGCGAGGCGGTCCCCAAAGCTCTTGCGCAGCTGGGCTGCGGTCAGGAACTTAGTCTGGTTGAGCAGGGGGGACCCTCCGCGCTCGCTGCAGAAGACGTTGTAGGCGCGCAGGAAGTCGTGCCAGCCGGGACCGCCGGTCGAGACCGGATCGATACTCAGCACGGTGTCGTCATAGGAATAGGACAGGATCGCGTTCCTGTCCTGGGAGATGCGGTAGCCGACATTGGGCAGGTCGCACTTGAAGCCCGTCTTCTCGTAGTGGTCGCGGCAGAACTCGAAATACGCCTCCAGAATGTCGAAGAAGCCCTCCTCGGGGAACGCCCACATGCTGAAGACGTATTTCACGTTTCCGGGATCGTCCGGATAGCGGATCATCTGCGCCTGGGGATGGGTCGAGCGGCCCCGCACGAAACGCACGATGCTGCCCGACATCAGGAAATGATAGGTCTGCTCCAGGGCGTACTTGATCGAGCGGGTGGGAGAGATCCGATCGATGGCCAGGGCCAGCAGCGGCCCGTAGCGCCGCCAGAAGGCGTTACGTAGCGCCCAGGCCCAGCGCGCCTTCGGGTTCCGGTCGGGCGCCTCGCGCCGCAGCTCGACGGTGATCCGGTCGATGTGTGGGAAGAAGTACATCATCAGCCCGTGGCCTTCCGCCACCAGCTCGGGAAACGCCGCGCGGAACTTCTCGAGCGTGTAGCGCCTGTGCACCA
>JAKSBI010000297.1 GCA_022361215.1 Hyphomicrobiales bacterium
GCGAGGTCGAAGACTTCGATCTCCGGCTTCACGTCGTTGTCCAACATTGACGATGCCAGGCCGGTGACAAGCTCCGGCGGGTTCTCGTAAATGCCTTTTGGAAAGTTGACGGACCCGGTGGCGAGCGACGCCATGTCGGGCCGGTGATGCAACATCGCGCCGCGCTGGCTTTGGTCGCGGCCTCGGCCGCCGGTCGAAAACTGAATGATCATGCCGGGGCAATGCTTCTCCACGCCCTCCTGCACCTGGTGGTAGAGGTCCGGGTCCGAGCTCGGGTCCTCGTTCTCGTCGCGCACATGGATGTGCACCAGCGCCGCGCCCGCCTCGTAGGCCTCCTGGGTGGACTCGATCTGCTCCGGCGGCGTGACCGGGACCGCCGGGTTGTCCGTCTTCTTGGGCTGCGACCCGGTGATCGCGGCGGTGATGATGCATGGCTCGGCCATTCGGTGCGTCTCCCCTTTTGTGTTTCTTGTCTCAGCTCGCCGATTTCGCCAGATGGAACGACGTCACGCCCGAGCGCGCGGTCAGCTCCTTGACCAGCGTCAGGAGCGGCGTCTCCATCAGCGGATAGTCGGTCTCGATCGGGCCCGCTTGCTTCAAGGCGTCGTACTGGGTCTCGTCGTAGAAGGCGGCGAGCAGCAGGTCGTCGTCGCAGGCGAAGGGACCGCGCGCCTGCCGCAGCCGGTCGAGCGCCGGCGGCACCAGGGCGCCGGGCCGCTCGGTGATGGGCTCGGCGCCGCCCGCGATCTTGTCGTAGAGGTTGGCGTCGATCTCCCCGGCGATCTCGCCGTAGCCGCCGCGCACATAGAGCCGGACCTCGTCGGGCACGGAGTCGTAGCGCTCTCGGCCCTGGTCGCGGCCCATAACATTCAGCACGGCCTGCGTGACGATGTACTGGGCGAAGGGGCTGACCACGATCGGATAGCCGAGGTCGGCGCGCACATGGCCCGCCTCCTCCAGGATCTCCTCGAGCCGGCCTTCGAGCCCCATGGTCTCGAGCTGATACTGCAGGTTCGAGACCATGCCGCCGGGGCACTGGTGGTGGTAGTGGAACTCGTCGTACTCGTTGGGCGTGCCGACGGGCTTGCC
>JAKSBI010000635.1 GCA_022361215.1 Hyphomicrobiales bacterium
ACTAACCTGGTATGTACCGACCAGGATGAGGAATTCACCGACGAAGCCGCTGGTCCCCGGCAGGCCGATAGTCGCCATGGTGAAAATCATGAAGATCACTGCATATCTTGGCATGCGATGGACAAGTCCACCGTAGCGGGCGATTTCCCGCGTATGGATCCGGTCATAAATAACGCCAACACAGAGGAACAGTGCACCGGAGACAATTCCGTGGCTGATCATCTGAAGAATGCCGCCCTCAAGCCCCTGCTGGGTGAAGGTAAAGACACCGATCGTGATAAAGCCCATATGCGCAACTGAAGAATAGGCAATCAGCTTTTTCATATCCTTTTGCACCAGAGCAACCAGAGACGTGTAAATGATAGCCACAACACTCAGGCCAAAGACCATCGGCGCAAAATAGTCGGATGCTTCCGGGAACATGGGGATCGAGAAACGCAGGAAGCCGTAGCCGCCCATTTTAAGCAAGACACCCGCCAGGATAACCGAACCGGCCGTCGGTGCCTGAACGTGAGCGTCGGGCAGCCAGGTATGAACCGGCCACATGGGAACCTTGACGGCAAAGGAAGCAAAGAATGCAAGCCACAGCCAGGTCTGTAAACTGCTGGCAAAATCCGTATTCATCAGGGTCGGAATATCCGTTGTCCCGGCGATGTAATACATGGTGATCATTGCCGCCAGCATCAGAACCGAACCGACCAGCGTATACAGGAAGAACTTGAAGCTGGCATAGACCCGGTTAGCACCGCCCCAGATCCCGATGATCAGGAACATGGGGATCAGGCCCGCTTCAAAGAACAGATAGAACAGAACCATATCCAAGGCACAGAAAACACCGATCATCAGCGTTTCCATAAACAGGAAGGCAATCATATATTCCCGCACCCGGGTTCCGATCGCTTCCCAACTGGCCAGGATACACAGCGGCATCAGGAAGGTGGTCAGGATGACGAACGGCATCGAGATGCCGTCGAGCCCCATACGGTAGCTGATGGCGCCGCCGAGCCATTCGTGGCTCTCGACGAACTGGAACTCCGAGGTGGTCGGGTCGAAGTCCACCCAGATCAGCAGCGAGACGACGAAGGTGATCATCGTCGTCCAGAGGGCGACGTAGCGCGCGTTGCGGACCGCCACCTCGTCGTCGCTGCGGATGAGGAAGATGAAGAGCGCCCCCATCAGCGGCAGGAAGGTGACCGCCGAGAGGATGGGCCAGCCGATGGTCATGGCGCGCCTCCCGACAGGATGAAGTAGGTCGCGAGCAGGGCCACGCCGATCAGCATGGCAAAGGCATAGTGATAGACATAGCCGGTTTGCAGCCGGACGATCCGGCTGGTGGCGTCGGCGACGCGCGCCGCGATGCCGTCCGGACCCAGCCCGTCGATGATCGCACCGTCACCCACCTTCCAAAGCAGCCGTCCCAACCGCTTGGCCGGGCGCGTGAACAGCGCATCGTAAAGCTCGTCGAAGTACCACTTGTTGAGCAGGAAGAGATAGATCGGCCGGAACGCCCGCGCCAGGGCGACCGGAATGGAGGGCTTCAGCAGATAGAACAGGGCGGCCGTCAGGAAGCCGACGGCCATCATGACGAATGGCGCCCACACGACCCAGTCGGGCACGTGATGCAGATCCTGCAGAATGGTGTTCGACGGCGAGGTGAAGAGCGATGTGCGCCAGAACGCGCCGTCGCCGTCGCCGATGAAGAGGCCCTTGAACAGCACGCCTGCGCCGATGGCGCCGAGCGCCAGGAGGAGCAACGGCACGAGCATGACAGGCGGCGCTTCATGGGCGCCTTTCAGGACGTCCGGGCTGGAGCGCGAGGTCCCGTGGAAGGTCATGAACATCAGCCGCCAGGAATAGAAGGACGTGAACAGGGCGGCGACGACCGTGAGGACGAAGGCGTACATGCCGATACCGCTATGGGCGGCGAAGGCGGCCTCGATGATGGTGTCCTTGGAGTAGTAGCCGGCGGTGAGCGGAAATCCGGTCAGGGCCAGGGTGCCGATCAGCATCACGCCCCAGGTGATCGGGATCAGCCGGTAGAGCCCGCCCATCTTGCGCATGTCCTGCTCGTCGTGGAGCGCGTGGATCACGGAGCCGGAGCCCAGGAACAGCAGCGCCTTGAAGAAGGCGTGGGTGAAGAGATGAAAGATGCCGGCGGCATAGGCGCCGACGCCGATGGCGACGAACATGTAGCCGAGCTGCGAGCATGTCGAATAGGCGACCACGCGCTTGATGTCGTTCTGGACCAGACCGACCGTGGCGGCGAAGAACGCGGTGCTGGCGCCGACCAGCGTGACCACCCAAAGCGCGGTCTCGGAGAGCTCGAAGAGCGGCGAGAGGCGCGCCACCATGAAGACGCCCGCGGTTACCATGGTGGCGGCATGGATCAGCGCGGAGACCGGCGTCGGACCCTCCATGGCGTCCGGCAGCCAGGTGTGCAGCAGGAACTGGGCCGACTTGCCCATGGCGCCCATGAAGAGCAGCAGGCAGATCAGCGTCAGAATATCGATCTGCCAGTTGAGAAACGTGATCGTCTTGCCGAGCTGATCGGGCGCGGCCGCGAACACGGTGTCGAACTGGATCGAGTTGAAGACGAAGAAGACGGCGAAGATGCCGAGCGCGAAGCCGAAATCGCCGACCCGGTTCACCACGAACGCCTTGATGGCGGCGGCGTTGGCCTCGGGCTTCTTGTACCAGAAACCGATCAGCAGGTAGGACATCAGGCCGACGCCCTCCCAGCCGAAGAAGAGCTGGAGGAAATTGTCGGCCGTCACCAGCATCAGCATGGCGAAGGTGAACAGCGACAGATAGGCGAAGAAGCGCGGGCGGTGCGGGTCGTGGTGCATGTAGCCGATGGAATAGACATGCACGAGGCCCGAGATGGTGTTGACCACCACCAGCATGACCGCGGTCAGGGTGTCGATGCGGAAGGCCCAGGAGGTGGCGAGATCGCCGGAGGAGATCCAGGGCAGCACCTCGATCCGGCCCTCGGCGCCGCCGACGCCGACCTGGAAGAAAGCGACCCACGACAGGAAGGCCGAGACCAGGACGAGCGTGCTGGCGATGACCTCGCTGGCGCGCGCGCCGATGGCACGGCCGAAGAGGCCCGCGACGATGGCGCCGATCAGGGGCAGGAAGACAATCGCCGAGTACATTCCCTAGCCCTTCATCAGATTTATGTCTTCGACCGCGATGGAGCCGCGGTTGCGGAAATAGACCACCACGATGGCGAGGCCGATGGCGGCTTCGGCGGCGGCGACGGTCAGGACGAACAGGGCGAAGATCTGCCCTACCAGATCGCCGAGAAAGGCGGAGAAGGCGACCAGGTTGATGTTGACGGCGAGCAGCATCAGCTCGATCGACATCAGGATGACGATCACGTTCTTCCGGTTCACGAAGATGCCGAAGACGCCGAGCGTGAACAGGATCGCCGCAACCGTCAGATAGTGTGATAGTCCTACTTCCATTGCCCCCGCTCTCGGCGACGTTGTGCGATGGTCCCGGCTCTTTGCATGGCCTTGTGCGTCGCCCGGCCTAGAGACCTTTGCCCGATTCGACCTGCCTGACCTCGATCGCCGTCTCCGGAGTGCGCGCGACCTGCGCCGCGATCGACTGCCGCTTGACGCCCTCCTTGTGCCGCAGCGTGAGGACGATGGCGCCGATCATGGCCACGAGCAGGATGAGGCCTGCCAGCTCGAAGAAGAAGACGTATTTGGTGTAGAGCACCTGCCCGATGGCCTCGGTGTTGGTGATCTCGCTGAGCGGCGGCAACGGCGCCGACACGCGCGCGCCGACATCCGGGCCGATGACCCAGGCTCCGAGCACCACGATAAGCTCGATGAGCAGGACGATGCCGATCAGCGCGCCCACGGGCAGATAGGCCAGAAAGCCGGAGCGCAGCTCGGCGAAATCGATGTCGAGCATCATCACCACGAACAGGAACAGGACCGCGACGGCGCCCACATAGACCATGATCAGGATCATCGCCAGGAACTCGGCCCCGAGCAGGATGAAGAGACCGGCGGAGTTGACGAAGGCCAGGATCAGGAACAGCACCGCGTGCACCGGGTTCCTGGCGGAGATCACCATGAAGCCCGATGCCACCGTCACGGCGGCGAAAAGGTAGAAGAAGGCGTCAGCCACTGCCATTATTTGCGCTCCCGTCCCTCCGGGATTTTGCGGGATTGGCTCATCTCCGCGTCACTCGGGCTTGAATATGCGCCGCATGTCCTGCGCCCTCGTTCCTAAAGCTGAGCCAATCTCGCAAAACCAGCATCCACAACGTAAGTCTCAACAGGCCCTAGCGATACGGCGCGTCCAGCGCAATGTTCTTGGCGATCTCGCGCTCCCAGCGGTCGCCGTTCTCGAGCAGCTTTTCCTTGGAGTAGTAGAGCTCCTCGCGCGTTTCCGTGGCGAACTCGAAGTTCGGGCCTTCCACGATCGCGTCCACCGGGCAAGCCTCCTGGCAAAAGCCGCAATAGATGCACTTGACCATGTCGATGTCGTAGCGGGTCGTGCGCCGCGTGCCGTCGTTGCGCCGCGGCCCGGCCTCGATGGTGATGGCCTGGGCCGGGCAGATAGCCTCGCAGAGCTTGCAGGCGATACAGCGCTCCTCGCCGTTGGGATAGCGCCTGAGCGCGTGCTCGCCGCGGAAGCGCGGGCTGAGCGGGCCTTTCTCGAAGGGGTAGTTCAAGGTGGCCTTGGGCTTGAAGAAATACTGCATGGCCAGCCAGAAGGCCGAGACGAACTCCGCCAGCAGAAGCGATTTCGCAGCCTGTGCAATCCCGGTCATGTCTTGGACCTTTCCCGTCAGGGCGCCAGATCGAAGAAATGCAGCACGGCGGCGGTGGCGACCACCATGAACAGCGACAGCGGCAGGAACACTTTCCAGCCGAGCCGCATGAGCTGATCGTAGCGATAGCGCGGCACCATCGCCTTGACCATCGCAAACATGAAGAACACCAGGACGACCTTGGCGGTAAACCAGAAGACGCCCGGGAGCCAGTTGAACGGCGCCACGTCGAAGGGCGGCAGCCAGCCGCCCAGGAAAAGGATGGTGGTGAGCGCGCACATCAGCACGATGGCGACGTACTCGCCCAGCATGAACAGCAGATAGGGCGTGGAGGAATACTCGACCATGAAGCCCGCCACCAGCTCCGACTCCGCCTCGGGCAGGTCGAAGGGCGGCCGGTTGGTCTCCGCCAGCGCCGAGATGAAGAAGACCACGAACATCGGAAAGAGCGGCAGCCAGAACCAGTTGAACAGGCCGAGCTCGCCCTGCTGCGCCAGCACGATGTCGGTCAGGTTGAGAGAGCCCACGCACAACAGCACGGTGATGATCACGAAGCCGATGGAGACCTCGTAGGAGACCATCTGCGCGGCCGAGCGCAGCGCGCCGAGGAAGGCATATTTCGAGTTCGAGGCCCAGCCGCCCATGATCACGCCGTAGACCTCGAGCGAGGAAATGGCGACGACGTAGAGGATCCCGACATTGAGGTTGGCGATCACCCAGGTCTCGTCCACCGGGATCACGGCCCAGGCGGCGAGCGCCAGCACGGCCGAGACCAGGGGCGCCAGGAGGAACACCGCCTTGTTGGCGCTGGCCGGGATCACGGCTTCCTTCAGAACGAACTTCAGAAGATCCGCGAAGGACTGCAGCAGGCCGAAGGGGCCGACCACGTTCGGACCGCGGCGGAGCTGGACCGCGGCCCAGATCTTGCGGTCCGCGTAGAGCAGGAAAGCGATGAAGACCAGCAGCGTGACCAGGAGCGCAACGCTCTGGGCCACGATGATCGCGGTCGGCAGTCCGTAGCTGGTCCAGAACTCAGCCATGGGTGCCCGTGGCTCCCTGCTCCGCGCCGGCCTTGAGGGCGCTCATCTCCGCCATGGTCCGGGAGGCGCGCGCGATGGGGTTGGTCAGGTAGAAGTCGGTCACGGCGCGCCCGAAAGGTTGCTTTTGCACCTGCGGCGTGGGTTTGGCCAGTCTTTCGACGGCTGTGGCGTCGGCCGGCTCGACCGTATCGATAGCGCCCAGGTGCGGCGCGGCCTCGTACATGGCCTTGCGCAGCTCGGCGATGGAATCGTAAGGCAGCGTCTCGCCCAGATGCGCCGAGAGCGCCCGGAGGATGGCCCAGTCCTCGCGCGCCTCGCCGACGGGGAAGACCGCGCGCTGGGCGATCTGGGGCCGGCCCTCGGTGTTCACATAGGTCCCGCTCTTCTCCGTATAGGCGGCGCCGGGCAGGATCACGTCCGCGCGCTGGGCGCCGCGGTCGCCATGGGAGCCCTGATAGATAACGAAGGCGTCGCCCAGCGCCTCGACATCGATCTCGTCGGCGCCCAGGAGATAGACGGTGTCGAGGTCTCCGGATCCGGCCGCGGCAAGGATGCCAGCGACGTCGAGACCGCCCGCGCCCGGCACGAAGCCAAGATCCAGGCCGGCGACACGGGCCGCGGCCGTGTGCAGGACGTTGAAGCCGTTCCAGTCGCCCGCAAGCATGCCCGTCTCGACGGCGAGCTTTGCAGCCAGCGCCAGCACGGCCTCGGCGTCCGACCGAGCCAAGGCGGCCTGCCCGAGAATGACCATTGGACGCTCGGCTTGCGTCAAGACACCATGGAAAGACGTGCCGCCTCCCGCGAGCTCCTGCAGCGTCTCGGGCCCCGCACCCAGATAGTCGTAGTCATAGGTCAGGTCCGCTTCGGCGCCGATCAGGCCGATGGCGACATCGCCGCGGCGCCAGCGCTTGCGGATGCGGGCGTTGAGCACCGACGCCTCCCCGCGCGGGGCGGTGCCGACGAGCAGGATGGCGTCCGCCTCCTCGATGCCCTCGATGCCGCTGTTGAACAGATAGCCGGCGCGCCCGGCGCCGGGATCGTGGCGCGCGCCGTCCTGGCGGCAGTCCGTATGGGGCGAGCCGAGACGCCCGGCCAGATCCTTCAGCGCGAACATCTCCTCGGCTGCGGCCAGGTCTCCGACAATGGCCGCAAAGCGTTGGCCGTCCTTGTTTTTCAGGCGCGTCGCGATGGCGGAAAAGGCGTCTTCCCAGGTGGCCGGACGGAGCCTGCCGTCCCGGCGCAGATAGGGCCGGTCGAGCCGCTGCGTCCTGAGCCCGTCCCAGACGAAGCGGGTCTTGTCGGAGATCCACTCCTCGTTCACCGCGTCGTTGTTGCGCGGCAGGATGCGCATGACCTCGCGGCCGCGCGCGTCCACCCGGATGCTCGATCCAACCGCGTCCATAACGTCGACGGTCTCGGTCTTGCGCAGCTCCCAGGGCCGCGCGGCGAACGCATAGGGCTTGGAGGTCAGGGCGCCCACGGGGCAGAGATCGATGACGTTGCCGGAAAGCTCCGACGTCATGCCCTGCTCCAGATAGGTGGCGATCTCCATGTCCTCGCCGCGGCCGATGGCGCCCAGCTCCTCGACGCCGGCGACCTCGGTCATGAACCTGACGCAGCGCGTGCAATGGATGCAGCGCGTCATGATGGTCTTGATGAGCGGGCCGATATTCTTGTCCTCGACGGCGCGCTTGTTCTCCACATAGCGGCTGGTGTCGATGCCATAGGCCATGGCCTGGTCCTGCAGGTCGCATTCCCCGCCCTGGTCGCAGATCGGACAGTCCAGCGGGTGATTGATCAGCAGGAACTCCATCACCCCCTCGCGGGCCTTCTTCACGGAGGGTGAATTGGTGTGGATCTGCGGCGGCTCGCCGTCGCGGCCGGGCCTGAGGTCGTTGACCCCCATGGCGCAGGAGGCCACGGGCTTCGGCATGCCCGCCACCTCGACCAGGCACATGCGGCAGTTGCCGGCGATGGAGAGACGCTCGTGGTAGCAGAAGCGTGGGATCTCGACGCCGGCGACCTCGCACGCCTGGATCAGCGTGAGCCCGTCCTCGACCTCGATCTCCCGATCGTCGATGACTAGTTTCGGCATGCGCCCCTCATTGCCTTCGATCGGTCATTGCGCCGCGACCACCGCCGGCTGCTCGTCCGGTTTCGATTTGGCGCTGTACCGGTCGATGCGCTCCTCGATGACATGGCGGAAATGGCGGATCAGGCCCTGGATCGGCCAAGCCGCCGCATCGCCGAGCGCGCAGATCGTATGGCCCTCGACCTGATAGGTGACGTCGAGCAACAGGTCGATCTCGCGCTTCTCCGCCTCGCCGCGGGCCATGCGCTGCAACACCCGCCACATCCAGCCCGTGCCCTCGCGGCAGGGCGTGCACTGGCCGCAGCTCTCGTGCTTGTAGAAGTAGGAGATGCGCGCGATGGCCTGGATGATATCGGTCGAGGTGTCCATCACAATGACCGCCGCCGTCCCGAGCCCGGACTTCAGGTCGCGCAGGGTGTCGAAGTCCATGTGCAGGCTCTGGCAAGAGCTCGCCGGCAGGCATGGCACGGACGAGCCGCCCGGGATCACCGCCAGCAGATTGTCCCAACCGCCGCGCACGCCGCCGGCGTGCTTGTCGATCAGCTCGCGCAGCGGAATGCCCATCTCCTCCTCGACATTGCAGGGCGCGTTCACGTGGCCGGAGATGCAGAACAGCTTGGTGCCGGCATTGTTGGGCCGGCCGAGACTCGAGAACCAGCTCGCGCCGCGGCGCAGAATGTCGGGCGCCACGGCGATGCTCTCCACATTGTTCACCGTGGTCGGCGCGCCGTAGAGGCCGACATTGGCCGGGAATGGCGGCTTCAGGCGCGGCTGGCCCTTCTTCCCCTCCAGGCTCTCAAGCAGGGCCGTCTCCTCGCCGCAGATATAGGCGCCCGCGCCATGGTGCAGATGAAGATCGAAGTCCCAGCCATGGACGTTGTTCCGGCCGATAAGCTTGGCGTCGTAGGCCTGGTCGATCGCCGCTTGCAGGCGCTCGCGCTCGCGGATGAACTCGCCGCGGATGTAGATGTAGCCGGTGTGTGCCCGCATGGCGAAGGCCGCCAGCAGACAGCCCTCGATCAGGAGGTGCGGATCGTGCCGCATGATCTCCCGATCCTTGCAGGTGCCTGGCTCGGATTCGTCAGCGTTGACAACGAGATAGTGCGGCCGGCCATCGGAGGCCTTCGGCATGAAGGACCATTTCAGCCCGGTCGGGAAACCGGCGCCGCCGCGGCCCCTCAGCCCCGACTCCTTGATCTCGTCGACGATCCAGTCGTGGCCCTTCTCGATAAAGCCCTTGGTGCCGTCCCAGGCGCCGCGCTTGCGGGCGCCCTCCAGGCCCCAGTCGTCGAAGCCGTAGAGATTGCGGAAGATGCGGTCCTTGTCCGCAAGCATCACGCCCCCTCCTCTTCCGCCAGCGCCCTGGCCTGGCCGATCCAGTCCTCGCGCCGGGCCCGGCCCTTGAAGCGCAGGTGACCGTCCACCCAGGCCGCGGTCTCGTCGGTCCAGGCGGCAATCTGATCGAAATGAAAGACGCCGAGCCCGTTCAGGCTCCGCTCGATCTTCGGGCCGATGCCGTTGATACGCTTCAGGTCGTCGGCGCCGCCCTCCCGGGCGCTTTCCAGCCCCTCCGGTCGGTCGGCATCCGAGACCGTAGCCTTGGCCGGCGCCGTCTGCGTCTCGGGTGCGGCACGGCCGTTCGATGTGCCGGTCAGCGTGGTCGGGCCGCCGATGGGACAGGAGAACTGGCGGTCGACCTGCGGGCCCGGCGCGACCTCGCGGCCGGCGCGCAGATCCGCGAGCAGCGCTTCGAAGCTCTCGCCCGTCAGATCCTCGAAATAGTCCTTGTTGATCTGGACCGTAGGCGCGTTGACGCAGGCACCCAGGCACTCGACCTCGATCCAGGAGAAGAGGCCGTCCTCGGTCACATGTCCGGGCTCCCCGATGACCTTCCGGCATACGGCCTTGAGATCGTCGGACCCCCGCAGCATGCACGGCGTCGTGCCGCAGAGCTGCACGAAGTACTTGCCCACCGGGGAGAGGTTGAACATCGTGTAGAAGGTGGCGATCTCGTAGACGCGGATATAGGCCATGTCCAGGAGCTCGGCCACGTGCCGGATGGCCGGCTCGGGCAGCCAGCCACCGTTCTGCTCCTGGGCGCGCCAGAGCAGCGATATCACCGCCGAGGCTTGCTTGCCCTCCGGATACCTGCCGATCTGCTCCTGCGCCCATCGTCCGTTGTCGGCGTCGAAGGCGAAGCTCTCGGGCTGCTCGGCATCGAGGCGGCGGACGGACATCAGCGGTCGACCTCCCCGAAGACGATGTCGAGCGAGCCCAGAATGGCCGAGACGTCGGCCAGCATGTGGCCGCGGCACATGAAGTCCATGGCCTGCAGGTGAGCGTAGCCCGGCGCGCGGATCTTGCAGCGATAGGGCATGTTGGAGCCGTCCGAGACCAGATAGACGCCGAACTCGCCCTTCGGCGCCTCCACCGCGGCGTAAACCTCGCCGGCGGGCACGTGATAGCCCTCCGTATAGAGCTTGAAGTGGTGGATCAGCGCTTCCATGGAGCGCTTCATCTCACCGCGCTTCGGCGGCACGACCTTCTGGTTGTCGGCCGACACCGGCCCGGCCTTGGCGGCGAGGCGCTCGCAGCATTGGCGCATGATGCGCACCGACTGGCGCATCTCCTCGACCCGGATCAGATAGCGGTCGTAGCAGTCCCCGTTCTTGCCGACGGGGATGTCGAACTCCAGCTCGTCATAGCATTCGTAGGGCTGGGCCTTGCGTAGGTCCCAGGCGCCGCCCGAGCCGCGCACCATGACCCCCGAGAAGCCCCAGGCGAAAGCGTCCTCGAGGGAGACCACGCCGATGTCGACGTTGCGCTGCTTGAAGATGCGGTTGTGGGTCAGCAGCCCCTCGATGTCGTCCAGGACCTCCAGGGAGGGGGCGCAGCAGGCATCGATGTCCTCGATGAGCTCCGGCGGCAGGTCCTGGTGCACGCCGCCGGGCAGCACATAGGCCGCATGCATGCGCGAGCCCGAGGCGCGCTCGTAGAACACCATGAGCTTCTCGCGCTCCTCGAAGCCCCAGAGCGGCGGTGTCAGCGCGCCCACGTCCATGGCCTGGGTGGTGACGTTCAGGAGATGGGAGAGCAGCCGGCCGATCTCGCTATAGAGCACGCGGATGAGCTGGCCCCGCTTCGGCACCTCGATCTCCAGCAGCTTCTCCACGGCCAAGGCGAAGGCATGCTCCTGGTTCATCGGCGCCACGTAGTCGAGGCGGTCGAAATAGGGAATGGCCTGCAGGTAGGTCTTGTGCTCGATCAGCTTCTCGGTGCCGCGGTGCAGGAGGCCGATATGCGGATCGACGCGCTCGACCACCTCGCCGTCGAGCTCCAGCACCAGACGCAGCACGCCATGGGCCGCCGGGTGCTGCGGCCCGAAATTGATGGTGAAGTTGCGGATCTCGGTCTCGGCCATTCTCCGCCCTAATCCGTTGTCATTCCGCTCATTTTCTGTGCAACGCGATCGTTGAACCGGTCCCACCTGACGATGAACCGCTCGTGCCGCCCGGCACCGATCTCGTCGATGCCATCATGGGCGCGCACTTCGAACGTGGCTCTCGGCCCCCTCACCTTCACGCATTCCGCATCCACGGTCACGGTCAGCCCCGGCGGCGTGGCGGCGGAATGGGAGACGTCCACATGCACGCCCAGGCTACCCTCGCCCTCGTCCAGATGCGGCGCCAGCAGCTTGAGGCAGGTCCATTCCATCAGGCCGACCATGAAGCCGGTCGCGAACACCTCCGGCATGTCCCGGAACTCGTCGGCCTCGGGATAGAGATGCGGCACGGTCTTGGTCTCGGGCACCTTGAACGTGAAGCGCTGGCGCAGGCCCGGTCTCAGGCTGTCCTTCATGACTTGGCCGTTCCGTTCTCGCCGTTACCGGCCTTCTCGTCGCCCGGCAGGCTATACTCCACGCCTTCCCAAGGGCTCATGAAATCGAAGGACCGGAACTCCTGATTGAGCTTGACCGGCTCGTAGACCACGCGCTTTTGCGCATCGTCGTAGCGCACCTCCACATAGCCCGTCAGAGGAAAGTCCTTGCGCATGGGATGCCCCTGAAAGCCGTAGTCGGTCAGGATACGGCGCAGGTCGGGATGATCTGAGAACAGGATGCCGTACATGTCGAAGGCTTCCCGCTCGAACCAGTTGGCGGCCGGAAACAGGTCGATGACGCTCGGCACCGGCGTCTGCTCGTCGGTCGGCGTCTTCACCCGGATGCGATGGTTCTGATAGGGGCTCAGCAGGTGGTAGACGACGTCGAAGCGGCGCGACCTGTCCGGATGATCCAGGCCGCAGATATCGATCAGGCAGGTGAACTGGCAGCGCCCGTCGTCGCGCAGGAACTTCAGGACCTGGGGGATCTGTTCCCGGACCGCCGCAAGCGTCAGCTCGCTATGGTCGACCTGCCAGGCATCGACGGCGTCTCCGAGCTTCTCGGCCAGGTATTCCCCGAGTTCTGCAAGCGCCTCGTCCACTGGAATGCCGTCTCCTGTCGTTCAACGCTCGATCGTGCCTGTGCGCCGAATCTTTTTCTGCAGAAGAAGGATGCCGTAGACCAGCGCCTCGGCCGTTGGCGGACAGCCTGGCACGTAGACGTCCACCGGAACGATGCGGTCGCAGCCCCGCACCACGGAATAGGAATAGTGATAGTAGCCGCCGCCGTTGGCGCAGCTCCCCATGGAGATCACATAGCGCGGCTCCGGCATCTGGTCGTAGACCTTGCGCAGGGCCGGCGCCATCTTGTTCGTCAGCGTGCCGGCGACGATCATGACATCGGACTGGCGCGGGCTCGCACGCGGCGCGAAGCCGAACCGCTCCACATCGTAGCGGGGCATCGAGGCCTGCATCATCTCCACAGCGCAGCAGGCCAGGCCGAAGGTCATCCACATAAGCGAGCCGGTGCGCGCCCAATTGACGAGGTCGTCGGTGGACGTGACCAGGAAGCCCTTGTCGGCAAGCTCGGCCGAGAGCTGCGCGAAGGCCGGGTCATGGCCGGCGACGGTCGCGCCCGCGCCCTCCAGGGCCGGCGCGAAGCTCGGTCCGGCGATCAGTCCCATTCCAGGGCTCCCTTGCGCCAGGCATAGATCAGACCGATCGTCAGCTCGGCCAGGAAGACCATGACGGCCCAGAAGCCGAAGTCCCCGATCTCCCTGAACGAGAGAACCCAGGGGAAGAGGAAGGCGACTTCGAGATCGAACACGATGAACAGGATGGCGACCAGATAGAAGCGCACATCGAATTTCATGCGGGCGTCGTCGAAGGCCTTGAAGCCGCACTCATAGGCGGAGACCTTCTCGGGGTCCGGGTTATTCACGGCCACCAGGAAGGGCGCGATCATCAGCGCAAGACCGATCACGAGCGCGACCCCGATGAAGACGACGACGGGGAGATAGTCGAGAACAAGCTCGTTCATGGCGTCCCGTGATTTCGCATCAGGTGGCGTGCCTCTGAATCCGCCAACCGCCTCGCATCGCTCCCGGAAGACGCCATTGCTCCCGCGGGCACCACATCGCAGGGTTCAGAGCAACAGCCGACAGGCGATCCAACGACCTCGCTGTCCGCGAGGCTTAGCGCACAAGATAAGGCATGGCAAGGCCGCACGATGTCGCCGGACGGCCGCGGCCGGGATGGGAAAACTCAAGGATTTCGGGAGGTCTGGCGGGAGTGACGGGACTCGAACCCGCGGCCTCTGGCGTGACAGGCCAGCGCTCTAACCAACTGAGCTACACCCCCTGCGCACCGGATCGCAGGCAAAGCCCCGAAGTCGACTGCATGTAAGGCACGGGAAGACCCAAGTCAAGCAACGCCGAGCGCCTGACCGGTGTCTTCCCGAATTTGGGCTCAGCAGCGCTTGCCGAGCGTCAAAACGCAGCCCGCGCCCTTGGCGGCACCCTTGCCGACCTTGCCGGCGCCCTTGACCACGCCGACACCGACCTGGCCGGTGCCCTTGACGATGCCCTTGCCCGCTCCGACCGGGCCTTTGGTGACGCCTTTGCCGACGGTGCCGACACCTTTGACCACACCGGTGCCGACCTCGCCGGCGCCTTCCACGACGCCCTTGCCGGCATGGCCCGCGCCCTTGACCGTGCCTTTGACGGGCGCGACCTTGCCGTCGTTCGACTGGGCGACGACGATCCAGTCCGCTGAAGGCCCGGCGGTCTCGGTGGGTTCGGCGATATGGGCGGCGGATGCGGGGGACGTTTGCGCAAGCAGGAGAAGCGGCAACGCAAACACTGTTCCATTTCTCAACATGTGCAGACTCTCTTGGTCACGTCGGCTCGGATACCGACAGATGCCGTATCTGACTGTGATGTTACCTCATCTGCGCGACGCCATTAAGGCTGAACGCTCGCCATCATTAAAGGCTCAGGCTGTCTGATTTGAGCTCGAGGCTGCCTGTCGGCTGCAGCCCGCCTTCGCCAACGGTTGCAACGGCGTTGCGAATCGCAAGGTGGGAGCATTTCCGGAGGGCTGGCTTGCCAGCCGAAGCCCTGGCGGACGCTGGTGGGCGGTGACAGGTTCGAACTGCCGACCTCCTGGGTGTAAACCAGGCGCTCTTCCAGCTGAGCTAACCGCCCGACCGGCTCTCGATGTAGGCCGTCGCGCCGCGCGGCGCAACAGTTGCCGCGCAAAGGAAAAGCCCCGCCCGAGGGCGGGGCCTTTCGCAGTCGTTGTTGCCTTGCAGCGATGCTAGGCGTTCACAGCATCCTTCAAAGCCTTGCCGGCGCGGAACTTCGGCACGCGCGAAGCCGGGATATAGATCGACTCGCCCGTGCGCGGATTGCGCCCGGTGGAGGCCTTGCGCTGCGCCACCTGGAAGTTCCCGAAACCAACGATACGAACCGTGTCGCCCGACTTCAGCGCCGACGTGATGTTGTCAAACGTCGCATCGACAGCTTCGGCCGCGGCTTCCTTCGAGATCTGTGCTTTCCTCGCCACCTCGGCGACCAGCTCTGTTTTGTTCACGGCTTTATCCTTTCGTTTGCTGCTTCCCACGAGTCGTCAAGAACACTGAATAACAGTCTCTGGGTACGCCTCGAATCGCTAACGACTCGTTTATATAATAACCGAAAAATCGCAGAAAACCGGCAAAAATGAGACCCGATGGTAAAGCCATCGGGCCCCCTCATTTTCGCGTTAGCCGGCGCGTGGCAAGCACGGCCTGCGAGCGACGACCTAGTGCGCGGTGACGCCCGCCGGTGCCTCCTCTTCGCCGGCCACCGAGGCGGCCTTCGCGGCCTCGGCCTCCTCGTCCCATTCGATAGGTTCGGGCATGCGGACGAGGGCCTTCTTGATCACCTCATCCATTCCGGCAACCGGTTGAATTTCAAGGCTATTTTTGAGCTCGTCCGGAATCTCCACGAGGTCCTTGACGTTCTCTTCGGGGATCAGCACGGTCTTGATCCCGCCGCGCAGCGCAGCCAGCAGCTTCTCCTTCAAGCCGCCGATTGGCAGCACCCGCCCGCGCAGCGTGATCTCGCCCGTCATCGCGACGTGCCGGCGCACCGGAATCCCAGTGGTGACCGAAATGATGGCGGTCGCCATCGCCACACCGGCCGACGGCCCGTCCTTCGGCGTCGCGCCTTCGGGAACGTGCACGTGGATGTCCTTGCGGTCGAACAGCGGCGGCTCGATTCCGAAGTCGACGGAGCGCGATTTCACATAGGCGTTGGC
>JAKSBI010000842.1 GCA_022361215.1 Hyphomicrobiales bacterium
AAAAGTCGAATTCATGGCCTGGACCCGCGTGACCGGGACGCCGGCCGCACTTGGTGGGAGCCGATTCGCATGCAGATGCCTCCCGGCATCGGACCGTTCCATATCGTCGGCATCGGCGGCATCGGCATGAGCGCCATTGCCGAGGTGCTGCACACGCGCGGCTACCCGGTGCGCGGCAGCGATCTCAAGGACGGCCCCAATCTCAAGCGGCTCCGCGACATGGGCGTGCCCTGCGCGGTCGGCCACGATCCGGCGCATATCGACGGCGCCCGCTTCGTCGTGGTCTCGACCGCCGTGAAGCCGGAGAACCCTGAGCTGGAGGCGGCGCGCGAGCGCGGCATCCCGATCATCCGCCGTGCCGAGATGCTGGCCGAGCTGATGCGCGGCCGCGCCGCGGTCGCGATCACCGGCACTCACGGCAAGACCACTACCACCTCGCTGATCGCCGAGCTGCTCGCCGGCGCCGATCTGGACCCGACGGTGCTGAGCGGCGGCATCATCAACGCCTGGGGCTCGAATGCGCGCATCGGAGGCGGCGACTGGATGGTGGTCGAGGCCGACGAGTCCGACGGCACCTTCATCAAGCTGCCGACGCAGATCGGCGTGGTGACCAACATCGATCCCGAGCACATGGACTACTGGCAGTCCATCGACGCGCTGCACGGGGCCTTCCAGACCTTCTTCGAGAGCATCCCATTCTACGGCCTGGTGGTGGCCGGGGTCGACCATCCCATCGTGCGCGAGATGGTGGCGGCGATGGAGCGGCAGAGAAGCGGCCGCCGGGTCCTCACCTACGGCGCCGCCGACGATGCCGACCTCAGGCTCGCCAATTTTCGCGCCGAGGGCGGCGGCGTCCGCTTCGACGTGGATCTGGCCGAGAAGGTCAATGGCGGGGTGCGCACGGTGACGGATATCCGGCTCCCGGTGCCGGGGCATTACAACGCGCTCAACGCCTTGGCCGCGGTCGCCGTGGGCACGGAGATCGGGATCGCCGACGAGACCATCCGCTCGGCGCTCGCGGGCTTCGGCGGCGTCAAGCGCCGGTTCACGCTGACGGGCACCTGGAACGGCGTCTCGATCTACGACGACTACGCTCACCATCCGGTCGAGATCGCGGCGGTGCTGAAGGCGGCGCGCGACGCCGCCGAGGGCCGCGTGATCGCCATCCTGGAGCCGCACCGCTACACGCGTCTGAAGAGCCTGTTCGGCGATTTCTGCACCTGCTTCGCGGACGCCGACACGGTGATCGTCACGCCGATCTATTCCGCCGGCGAGGCCCCGATCGCCGGCATCGACCGGGCCGCCCTGATCGAGGGCCTGGAGCGGCAGGGCCGGGAGCATGTGCTGGCGACGGACAGCGCGGCCGATTTGGCGGCGCTGGTGGCCGAGACGGCGAAGCCGGGGGACCTGGTCATCGGTCTCGGCGCCGGCGCCATCACCGAGTGGACCAACGCGCTCCCCGGCCGGCTCGCCGCGCAGCACGGCGACGGAGACGCCGCCGCATGAGCTTCGACGATCTCACGCCCGAGCTGACCGCGGCGCTGCCCGACCTCAGAGGGCGCCTGAAGGCCAACGCGCCGCTGTCGGAGATCACCTGGTTCCGCGTCGGCGGGCCGGCGCAGGCCCTGTTCACGCCCGCCGACGAGGCGGATCTGGCGTATTTCCTGGCCCAGGTCCAGAACCATCTGCCGCTCACCGTGATCGGGCTCGGCTCGAACCTGCTGGTGCGCGACGGCGGCATCCCGGGCCTGGTGATTCGCCTGGGCCGCGGCTTCGGCACCGTCGCCGCGGAGCCCGGCCACCGCCTGCGTGCCGGCGCCGCCGTGCCGGACGTGAAGGTCGCCCGCGCCGCTGCCGATGCCGGCATCGCGGGGCTGGCGTTCTACCGCGGCATTCCGGGCTGCGTCGGCGGCGCGCTGCGCATGAACGGCGGCGCCCACGGCACGGAGACG